>JBKACM010000170.1:0-5374 GCA_046269335.1 Alphaproteobacteria bacterium
TCAGCCCCAGGATGGGCAGTCGCGATACGGCCGGGTCAGGCGAGGCCCGGATACGGCGCGTGGTCTCAAGCCCATCCATCCCCGGCATGTGCATGTCCATCAACACCAGATCGAGGCCGCCGCGGGCCAGGGTTTCCAGTGCCGCCGGCCCGGTCTCGGCGACGATGACCCGATGACCTTCGTGGGACAACAGCCACTTGGCCACCCGCCGATTGCTCTCCACGTCCTCCACCAGAAGAATGACGCGCGGAGCCAGGATCGCACGGGAGGCCAACGACCCGGAACCGGCACCGCCCGCTCCACGGGCGAACGGCACCACGAACCAGAAGATGCTGCCGTACCCGTCGGTGGTTTCAAAGCCGATACGCCCCCTCATGGCCGTCACCAGCCGCCGACAGATGGAAAGGCCGAGGCCGGTACCGCCGAAACGCCGGCTGATAGAGGCATCGGCCTGACGGAAGCTTTGAAACAGGCGGTCTCGCTGGTTCTCCGGCACGCCGATGCCGGTATCGATGACCGAAAACCGCAGATTCACAAGGCCATCCCCATCCTCCCGGTCCGGCTCCGCCGGCTCCACCTGAATCAGGATGCCACCAACTTCGGTAAACTTGATGGCATTGACGGTGAGGTTGAGGAGCACCTGACGCAGGCGGGCCGGGTCTCCCCGGAGCCATCGCGGCAGATCGTCGGACAGTTCCACGGACAGGATCAGGTTCTTTTCCCCGGCCCTGGCCGACATCAGGGCTACCAGCCGCTCCACGAGTTGCCCTAGTTCGAAATCGATGCTCTCAAGCTCCAGCCGGCCAGCCTCGATCTTGGCGAGGTCCAGAAGATCGTTGACCAGGGTCAGGAGGATTTCGCCACCGTAGTGGGCAGTTTCCACGTACTCCCGCTGCTCCGCCGACAGCGGCGTGCGCAGAACCAGATCCGTCATCCCCAGCACGCTGTTGAGCGGCGTGCGGATCTCGTGGCTCATGGTGGCAAGGAATTCGGATTTGGCGCGACTTGCGGCCACGGCCTCCTGTCTGGCCACTTCCAGATCCTCGGCTAGGTGCTTGCGCTCGAACAAAAGCCGCAGCCAGGCGACGAAGGCGCGGTTGTAGCTGATGGCCATGCTGAACAGCAGGGTCAGATAGATCCCGCAGATGGCGGCAATCAGCACCTGCTGCGCCCCCCCCTGCCACATCGTCCACAACGTCAGCGGCAGCACCGTCAGCGTGGCATAGACCACGTACCCCGACAGCGAGGAAGCCATGCCGAGAAGGCCGACCGTGCCGGCCCCCAGCACCATCACCGTCACCAGCATTTCCGTTTCCCACACGCCGGGTGAGACCAGGAAGAACACCGCCGAACCCCAGGGCAGGGCCCCGAGCAGGCCGCTCAGAATCAGAAGCCTGCCCCACCGCGGGTCTTTTGCCGTCACGGGATCGAGACGACGAAAGTGAAAGGACAACCAGAGACGCAAAGCCGACGACGCCAGCGTCAGGGACAACCAGAGCCCCAGATCGGGACCGGGCACCCGATCCCAGAAGAACGCCCCGACCACGGCGGCGATGACCATGCCGGCGACGGCGGTCTTCCGGATATTGCCATAGGCCACCCGGGTCGCTTCTTCCCGGATTTCCTCGGCAATGGCGGCTCCATGATCCCCCCGAGGTGCCGTGGACACGACCGGCTACCGCAAGGCGGCCGCGATATTGCCTCCGTCCACTGTCACCACGGCGGCGGTGGTGCTGCGGGCCAGGGCCAGGGAAACGAAAGCCTGGGCCACCTCCTCCGCCGTGACCTCGCGCCCGAGCAGGTTGCCAGCCATGTATTCGCGCTCGGACAGACCCCGGGCTCTGGAGCGGGAAGCGATCATGTCATCGGTCAAGAGACCGCTGCGAATACGGTCGGCATTGACGGCGTTGGCCCGGATGCCGTCCCGACCATGGTCCACGGCATACTGTCGCATCAGGAACAGAGTCGCCGCCTTCGGCAGGCCATAGGGGCCGAAATCCGGACCCGGATTGACCGCCTGCTTGGAAGTATTGAACAGAAGGACCCCGCCGGTTCCCTGGGCACGCATGATCCGCACCGCATTTTGCGACACCGTCTGATGGGACCAGAAATTCAGCTCGAAGCTCTGTCGTAGCCGTGTCTCGTCCACGTCGCCGATCCGGCCTTGCCACGCGGCTCCGGCGTTGGACACCACGATATCGACGCCGCCAAAGGTCTCGCACAGGGTATCGAACGCCTTGCGGACCTGGGCCGCGTCGGTAACGTCGCAGCCGATCCCGACTCCACGGACACCGAACTTTTTCAGGCGACCCGCCTGCGCCCCGGCGGCCTCCGGATCCAGATCGATCACCGCCACGTCCGCTCCAGCAGCGGCGAAGGCCGCGGCGGTGGCGGCACCGATCCCCGATCCCCCCCCCGGTCACCGCCACCACGTGGCGAGCCAGCGGCTTTTCAATCCCCTTGCCGAGCTTGGCCTGCTCCAGCGACCAGTATTCGACATCGAAGGCATCGGCCTCGGAGACGCTCTCAAAACGGCCGACGCGCTCGGCATCGGTGATGACGGAGACGTTGGTCACCGCCAGATCGGCGGCAACGGCCGCTTCCTTGGCCGAGGCTCCGACCCCGAACAGCCCGAGACCGGGTAGCAGAACCACCCTGGGCAGACGGTCCAGTTCCTTGCGCGGCTGTGCCTGGACGGCGTTGTGACGGGCGAAGTAGTCGTGATAGTCCCGGCCGTAGTCGGACAGGGCCCCTGTGACCAGATCCGGAAAAGCCTCCAGTCCCGCGACGGTCGGCAACGGCAGGATCAACGGCTTGCGCTTGGTACGGATCACGTGATCGGGAGTGGCGGTGCCCGCCTGACCATAGCGGCCGACGTCCCGGCCGTTGACGAAATCGAGAATTTCCGGGCCGGTGCGAAAGTCCAGAACCATCCGCGCCACGTCGTCGCCACCGTCCCGTGGGTGACTTAAGCGCCCGCGCAGAATCGGGGCCACCTGAGCCAGAGAGGCCATGGGCGTGGGGGACACGGCAACACCGGGAAAGCGGGCGCTGCCGGCGGCCTCGATGCGCCTCTCGGCTAGGGTCACCATCTCGATCATCCGGTCGTAGGCCTGTCTGGCGTTTTCCCCGAACGTGAAGATGCCATGCTTGAGCAGAATCAGCCCCTCCACCTCCGGATGGGCTTGATAAACCTGGGTGGCGGCCCTGGCCAGGGCGAACCCCGGCATGATGTAGGGCACCACCGCCATGCGGGTGCCATAGACTTCGGCGCACAGCCGCTCCCCCTCCGGCTGATCCACCAGAGCCAGAACGGCGTTGGCATGAGTGTGGTCGATGAACTTGTGGGGCAGGAAGGCGTGGAGCAGCGTCTCCACCGACGGATTGGGCGCGGTGCTGTCCAGGAGATTGCAACGCTGGACGTTGACCATATCCTCGTCGGTCAGGACCTCCAGCGCCATCAGACGGCGCAACGGCTCCAGCCGCACCGCCGGCAGTCCCGCCGGTTCGATGGTCCCCATGTCCCAGCCGCTGCCCTTGACGCACAGAATCTCCGTGGTCTCGCCCAGAAGGTCGGTGGCGGTGGTCTTGACCGAGGTATTGCCGCCCCCGTGCAGCACCAGCCTGGCCTCGCCACCCAGCAGTCGGGTGGTATAGACCCGCAAGGCCAGATCCCGGCCAATGCCCTTGGCCGCGTAACGGGCAACGGTTGCTTCGGCGTCATTATCGGACCACAGATTTTTCATGGAACCTTCCCAAGCAGAATGTCAGTTGGACGAAGCACGGCTCCCGGCGACGCTGCCCAGACAGGCGGAAGGGGGTATCGATGTACCGTTCACCGCCCGCACCTGGATCAGACTGACGCGCAACCCCCCGCCGGCGTCGTCCAGGAACACATCGGCGATGCAGCCCTTGCCGCGATACTGCCAGATTTCCGCGGGAGGCTCCTTGCGACGCCGAACCGGCTCGCCCAGCGCCTCGACCACGGCGGCCCCCTCCAGGCCCTTCAGTGCCTCCGGCTCGACGGCACGGGCCGGAGAAACCGATGGCGCGGAGGGAGAAGCGGGGGAAGCGGGGGAAGCGGGGGAAGCGGGGGAAGCGGAAACCGAAGCGGCGGAGGACGCCACCGCAGCCCCGGGCACCGGCGCAACCACCCTGCCGGTGTCCTGAACCGGGATTTCGGAGGCGAGGACGGGAGTACCCGCCGCCGTCGCCAGAACCGGCGGCTTCACGGCGGGAGCCCGCGCCCCCCGACGATGCGAGGCACAACCGGCAAGATTGGCTCCGATGACCAGAATCAGAACCGTCAGCCCCCACACCCGGGGACCGGGCCACTCCGATGAAAACCGTCCGGACCTGAAAGCCGCGGCAAACGAGAGCATGCGCCAGCCTCAGCCGGTCTCCCGCTCGCCCAGGCCAAAAGAACCATCGGCGTGCATGGGGGAAGCCAACTGCCGTACCGCCTCCGCCTCGGAAGTCGGAGCGGGCGCAGGCGGAATCACCTCGACCGTGCCCTGGATTTCTCCCCCCAGTTCGATCACCAGACACGCATAGCGCAGGGTACCGCGGATACGACCGCTACCGCGGACCACCAGCTTGCGCCGCACGGTGAGCGCGCCATCGAACAGGCCGCTGATTTCGGCATCGTCCACCTCGGCCGAGCCACGGAACACCCCGGTCTGGGCGACCTCGATCACGCCTGCGTCGGTCAGGTCGGCGGTGACCTTTCCTTCCACCACCAGACGATCACAGGCGTTGATCTCCCCGGTCAGCTCGATGTCGCGGCCGACAATCAGCTTTTTGCCCTCATGCTCCGGCTGACGGTCGAAACGTTTGGGGGCCCCTGGCAGTTCCACCGAGGGGCGACGCGGAATATCCGCGCGGGGGGTGACGACGGGAATCATGGGGGCGTGGGTTCCTCGCTTGGAGAACGGCTTCATCGGCGGGGCGGTAACATCCTCATCTCCCGTCACGCCATCGCCGGCACCGTAGTCGCCGACGCTCTTGATCTCGTCGTTTTCGGGTTTCTTACGCCGAAACATGTGCTTCCGTCCCTTTCTCTCGGTGCCCCCCATTCCCGGAAAGAGGGGAGCCAGCCACCGCCAGCGACAAGCAATCGCCTAAGGCAACCGCCGCCGCATCTTCTCGAAATGGTGAACCATAAAGGCCGTCGCCACCACCGGCGCGACGATATTCACCACCGGCACCGTCATCAGAAACGCCACCACCACCCCGCCAGGAAGAAGGGTCATCCAACCCGACCGCCGCAACTCCGCAGCCGCCTTTACGTCCAGGCGGCGCAGGGCCACCACCTCGTAATACGTCCGCCCCAGCAGATAGCCGTTGACGAGATAGAATACCAGCAAGTTGAGGC
>JBKACM010000016.1:0-19735 GCA_046269335.1 Alphaproteobacteria bacterium
GTTGTTGATATTGAGCCTCAGCACCGCGCCGTCCCGCACCACGTTGATGTAGGCCGTGGCCGCGTCCAACAGCACCGACTGTTCCACGCCGATGAGCTGGGCCCGATCCGCCTGGACGCCGCTTTCCGCCTGCCTGGTCGTGGCGACGGTGCGGCCCCCACGATAAAGTATCTCGGAAACGGTGAAGGTCATGTCCCGGCTCCGACGATGGATGGTGCCGGGGACGGAGGCGTTGCTGTCATACTTGCCGAATCCGGCATTGCTGCTCAGGGTTACCGTGGGACGCCAGTTGGCCAGGGCCTGTGGTACCGCCTCGTCCGCCGCCCGCGACTGCGCTTGGCGCGCAAGAAGCGTCGGGTTGGTAGTGTAGGCCGCGACAAGGGCATCGGTCAGCGTCTCCGCCCGCGCGGACACCGCAAGGCAAAGCATGACACCGACTCCCACGGCACACGGGCGCAAGGTCCGCATTCGTCCCCCGAACAGATAAAGTGGAACAGCCAATTGCTTCCGAATCGGGATAGTGACGTCAAGTCGGCGTTTTGGCAACCCGCTCCGTAAGGGTTCATGGAGAGTTCATGGAGAGTCTTGGCAGGAACGGATTAGTGTGTATGATCGCCGGCTCTGGTCCTGTTCCGGAGGCGGTATGGCGTTCAAGGAAGCTCTCACGTTCGACGACGTCCTGCTCGTACCGGCCGAGTCCCATATCCTGCCGGCCGAGGCGGATACGCGGACCCGTCTGACCCGTTCCATAGAGCTTGGCATACCGCTCGTTTCCGCCGCCATGGATACCGTTACCGAACACGCCCTGGCCATCGCCATGGCCCAGTCCGGGGGGATCGGCGTCATCCACAAGAACCTGGACATTACCTCCCAGGCCGAAGAGGTCCGCAAAGTCAAGCGGTACGAGGCCGGCATGGTGGTCAATCCGGTGACCATTCACCCGGAACAGACCCTGTCCGAAGCCCTGACCCTGATGGTCAGCTACCACATCTCCGGCATTCCGGTGGTGGAGAGGGGCACCGGCCGGCTGGTGGGCATTCTGACCAACCGGGATGTCCGCTTCGCCACCGACATGACCCAGCCGGTCTTCGAGCTGATGACCCGGGAAAATCTGATCACCGTGCGGGAGGGCGTGGCGCATGAGGAAGCCAGGCGGCTCCTGCACCAGCACAGGATCGAAAAGCTTCTGGTGGTGGATGACGAGTTCCGCTGCACCGGTCTCATTACCGTCAAGGACATGGAAAAGTCCAAGTCCTACCCCAACGCCTGCAAGGACAGCGTTGGCCGTCTGCGGGTGGGCGCGGCGACCGGGGTCGGGCGGGATGGTCTGGAGCGTGCTGCCGCTCTGCTGGAGGCGGGGGCCGACGTGGTGGTGGTGGACACCGCCCACGGCCATTCCCGGGGCGTGCTTGACGCAGTCGGGGAAATCAAGAAGCTGTCCAATTACGCCCAGGTGATTGCGGGCAACATCGCGACGCCGGAGGGTGCCGAGGCTTTGATCGCCGCTGGAGCCGACGCGGTGAAGGTGGGGATTGGCCCCGGGTCCATCTGTACCACCCGTATCGTTGCCGGTGTCGGTGTGCCCCAGTTCACCGCCATCCTGGAGGTGGCGGAGGCCTGCCGGAAGCACGGCGTGCCGGTGATCGCCGATGGCGGCATCCGCACCTCCGGCGATCTGGCCAAGGCCCTAGCGGCCGGGGGGCATTCGGCCATGATCGGCTCGTTGTTCGCGGGTACCCAGGAAAGCCCCGGCGAGGTCTATCTGTACCAGGGGCGCTCGTACAAGTCTTATCGGGGCATGGGCTCCCTGGGGGCCATGTCCAGAGGGTCGGCGGACCGCTACTTCCAGCAGGATGTGGGTGACAGCCTGAAGCTGGTGCCGGAGGGGATCGAGGGTCGGGTGCCGTTCAAGGGTGCCGTGGGCAACGTCATCCACCAGCTCGTGGGGGGCTTGCGCGCCGCCATGGGTTACACTGGCAACAGCACCCTCGCCGAATTGCAGGCCAACGCCAGGTTTCGCCGCATTACCGGGGCCGGGATCCGGGAGAGCCATGTACACGACGTGGCGATCACCCGCGAGGCACCCAATTACCGGCCCGAGACATCGTGACCGGGATATCGACCCCAAAGCCGTGACCGTGACGCCATGACGCCGGGTGGGCGTATTCAGTCGGCCATCGAGCTGCTGGCTGCCGTTCTTGGCTCGTCCAGACCGGCAGATGGGGTTGCGGCGGCCTTTTTCCGCGAACGGCGCTATATCGGGGCCAAGGATCGGCGATCCGTCGCCGACCGTGTCTGGTTGATTCTGCGCAGGCGGGCTCGGCTCGGCTGGTGGGTAAGCCATGCGATCGCCAGGGCGAAGGGCCGTCGCCGGGGTGGGGTATCGGTTTCCGATTCCCCGGGGGCCAGGCTGGAGGAGGCACGCCGGTTGGTGCTGGCCGATCTGGTGCTGTCCCAGAACATGCCCGAGGCCCGCCTTGACGCCCTGAGCGGGGACCTTCATGGCCCGCCGGGGCTGAATCAGGACGAAAGAGACATGCTCTCGGCCATGGTCCGGCAACCTCTGGAGCACTCCGCCATGCCCGCCTGGGTACGGAGCGAAGTTCCCGAGTGGCTGGAGCCAATCCTCGGCCTTCGTTTCGGCCCTGACCTGGTGCCGGAACTGACGGCTCTGAATGTCGAGGCTCCTCTGGACCTGCGTGTCAACATCCTGAAAGCGACTCGCGAGGAAGCGATTGCCAGGCTGGCGGCCGAGGAAATCACCGCCACGCCCACCCCTCTGTCACCGCTGGGTCTGCGGCTCGGCAGCCGCATCAACCTGGGAGCCAGTCCGACCTTTCGGGAGGGTCTGGTGGAGGTTCAGGACGAGGGCTCGCAACTGGTGGCGTTGCTGTGCGACGCCCGTCCCGGACATTCGGTGGTGGATTATTGCGCGGGGGCGGGCGGCAAGACCCTGGCTCTGGCCGCGGCCATGGCCAACCGGGGACGGCTGGTGGCCTGCGACGTTTCGGCGGGACGGGTCGATCGGGCGGCGGTGCGGCTGAAGCGGGCCGGCGTTCACAATGTCACCCGCCGCGTGCTGGAAGGCGAGACCGACCGTTGGCTGAGGCGTTCCGAGGGTGGTTACGACCGCGTTCTGGTGGACGCGCCTTGCAGCGGCACCGGCACCTGGCGCCGCAACCCCGACGCCAAGTGGCGTCTGACTGCGGACGACATAGCGGAACTGGTGGTGCTGCAACGTCGTGTTCTGAAAGCCGCCGCGACCCTGGTGCGACCGGGCGGGCGGCTGATCTATGCCACCTGTTCCCTTCTGCCCGAGGAAAACGAGGCACAAATCACCCATTTTCTGGAAGTCGTTCCCGGCTACACCATGTTGCCACCCGCCCGGATATGGGCCGAGGCAGTGGGGACCCCCTATCCATTCGGCGATGTCTCCACTCTGAGCCTGACCCCCCACACGACCGGTACCGACGGCTACTTCCTTTCGATTCTGGAGCGACGCTGACCCGGGGAGCACGAGGGGACGAGTCCCCTCGTCTCTTTCTCATACCGCCCGGCCAAGGAACTGACCAAGTGGTCAGTTCCTGCCGAGACGGTGACGCTCAAGCGCCGCGCGGGCTTGTACCGGCCGGCCCATACGTCAAATCAAGGGACGGCCGGTATCACCCCGCCCGTACCGAAATCGACCGGGTCGGCACCGGGCTCGCCTTGGGCAGAGTCAGGGTCAGCACCCCATCCCTCATTACCGCCTCGATCCGATCCTTGTCGACGGCCTCCGACAGGGTGAACGAGCGCTGATAATCGGCCTCGCGGTACTCCGCCTGAACCAGGGCCACGCCCTCCGGCACTCCGGGAACACGACGGCCGTTGATGGTCAGAACGTGCTTGTCCAGGGTTACGTCAATGCCTTCCGTGGCGACCCCCGGCATGTCCACCATTACCGTCAGGCTGTCCTCGGTCTCGTAGATATCCGCAAGCGCCATTGCCACGGGGCGGGTCCGGGTGGTTTCGGGCTGCCTGGAGGATTCGGCGGCAATCATCTGGTCAACCATGGCTCGTCCTTTCCTTCACGCGGTGGCAATCTGGATGCGCCTGGGCTTATCAGCCTCGGGACGCGGCAATTGGATGGTCAATATTCCATTGGCGAACGACGCCTGAACCTTGGCCGTATCTACCGGATACGGCAGGGCGAAAGTCCGTCCGAAGGTTCCCTGCGCTCGCTCGCGCCGATGGTAGGTGACGTCCTTGCTGTTGGCACCCGCCGTCCGCCTGCCCTTCAGGGTCAGGGTATTCTGGTGGACCGTGATTTCGATTTCCTCCGGATTGACGCCCGGAACTTCGGCGGAGACCACGGCCCCATCCGCACCGGTCCACACGTTCGCCGGTGGAAATTCCGTGGCAGCCGTCCCCTGAAAACTGCCAAACAACCGGTCCATATCCTCCTGCATACGCCGGAGATGAGCAACAGGATCATTCCAGGTGTCGTTACCCCATCTGTAACGCAGCATATCTTCCTCCATGGTCTGGACATTCTCGGCATTTACATCAACGTATACTATGCGCCGACTGATGTGCCGAGGATTTGCTGTTTTCAGTATTATTTTCGACTGGCCATGATCTAAGGTCGGGAAGGGGGCTGGTCAAGGGTGGGGGAGAGAGAAAAATACGAGGGGACTCGCCCCCTCGGGCTCCCCGGACGAGGAATCAGGATTGTGGGGACAGGAGACTATCAGCGGCGGCACGGGCCTGGTCGGTGATGGCGGCGCCGGCCAGCATGCGGGCGATTTCCTCGCGGCGGGCCGTCGGGTCCAGGACCTCGACGGAGGTTTTGACACCACCGTCCCGGTCGCTCTTCAGAACGCGCAGATGCCGGTTGCCCCTGGCCGCCACCTGGGGCGAGTGGGTCACCACCAGCACCTGAACCGATGCCGCCAGCCGGGCCAGGCGATGGCCGACGGCATCGGCCGTGGCACCGCCGATGCCGGTGTCGACTTCATCGAAGACCAGGGTCGGGACCCGGCTGGTTCTGGCCAGGATTACCTTCAAGGCCAGCATGAAGCGGGCCAGTTCCCCGCCCGAGGCGATCCTGTTGAGGGGGCCGCCGGTGGTGCCGGCGTTGGTGGAAACCTCGAATACCACCCGGTCCAGGCCGGTCTGGTTCCACTCGCCCTCGTCGTCCAGAGGGGTCAGGCGGGTGTGAAACGAGGCCCGTTCCAGTTTCAGGGGCTTCAACTCATCATTTACCGCCGGGTCCAGCCGAAGAGCGGCCTCGGCCCGGGCCCGGCTCAGTTCGCGGGCGCACTTCAGATAGTCGGCTCGTGCCGCCTGTTCGGCCCGGATAAGTCGGGCGATGGCCCCGCCACCATCCTCCAGCGCCGCCAACCGCGCCTTCAGGTCGCGACGCAGGGCCACCAGTCCGTCGACGTCCGTGCCGAGCCGCCGCGCCGCGCCCCGCAAGGCGAAGAGCCGTTCCTCCAGGGACTCCTGGCGTTTCGGATCCAGGTCGACCCCGTCGGAGACCTTTTCCAGGGCACCGGTAGCCTCGGCGATCTCGATGGCCGCCCGGTCCAGGGATTCCAGGACGGTATCGAGCCGCCCTCCGGCCTTGTCAGCCACCCGCTCCAGGTGGCGGTGCGCGGTCCGCAGAGCCCCGGCGACCCCACCACCTCCCTGTCCCAGGGCGGAAAAGGCGGCGTTCATCGCTTCCACCAGCTTCTCGCTGTGCATCATCAGGGCACGGCGCTCGGCCAGGGCGGTTTCCTCCCCTTCCCTGGGGGCCAGGGCGTCCAGTTCCTCAAGATCGGCCCTCAGGGACTCCTCCTCCGCCCGTGCCTGGGAAAGGGCGGCTTCGGCAGCGGTCCGTTCCCTGACGCGATCACGCCAGATTCGCCAGGCTCCGGCAGTGGTTCCGGCCTGAGCCGCCAGTCCGCCGAAGGAATCCAGCGCCGCCATGTGGGTTGCGGGATCCAGAAGACCATGGTTGTCGAACTGGCCGTGGATTTCCACCAGTGTCTCGCCCAGCAGCCGGAGCAACGCGGCGCTGACCGGTTGATCGTTGAGAAACGCCCGGCTGCGGCCGTCGGCGCTGACGGTACGGCGGAACACCAGAGCGTCCTCGTCCTCGCCGTCCAACCCCTGTTCCCGCAACAGCTCCCATACCGGATGACCGGGGGGAGGCTCGAAACGGGCGGTGACGGAAAGCTGGGACGCCTGGGTCCGCACCAGACCGCTGTCGGCGCGGGCCCCAAGGGCGAGGCTCAAGGAGTCCAGCAGAATGGATTTCCCGGCCCCGGTTTCACCGGTCAGCACGCACAACCCCGGTGTGAACGCAAGATCCAGGCGATCGATCAGTACCACGTCCCGGATCGACAGGGCGGCCAGCATCCCGCGCGTCCTACCACAGCCATCCGAACCAGGATCCGCGCTTGCCGGCTTCGGTTTCGGCTTCGGTCGGCAGCGTGGTGACGACCATGTTCCTGTAGGTGTCTTCGTACCATTCACTGCCCGGGAAATTGTAGCCCAGCACCGCGGCCGCCTTGCCGGCTTCTTCCTTCAGACCCAACGCCAGATAGGTCTCCACCAGCCGATGCAGGGCCTCGGGCACATGGGTGGTGGTCTGGTACTGGGTGATGATGACGGTGAAGCGGTTGATGGCGGAAAGGAACTGTCCGCGTTTCAGGTAGAAACGGCCGATTTCCATCTCCTTGCCGGCCAGATGGTCCAGGGTGAGGTCCAGCTTCAGGCGGGCGTCGCGGGCGTACTGGGAATTGGGAAAGCGGGTGGTAACCTCCCGCAGCGCCTCCGCCGCTTCCTCGGTCACCTTCTGGTCGCGGGAGACGTCGGTAATCTGCTCGTAGTAGCACAGCCCTTTCAGGTAATAGGCATAGGCCACGTCCCGATGACCGGGATGAAGCTGGATAAAGCGGCCGAGCGCCACCACCGCCTCGTCATAACGGGAGCTTTGGTAGTAGGTATAGGCCGACATGAGCTGCGCCTTGGTCGCCCACACCGAGTAGGGGTGTTGCCGCTCCACCTCGTCGAACGCCTTGGCCGCAGCCTTGTATTCCTCCCGTTGCAGCAGATTCATGGCTTCGTTGTACAGGTCCTCCACCGGCCTTTCGACGTACACCTCCTCCTTGTCGGCGCAACTGGTCGCAACCAGCAGGACCAGCGCCAGCATCATCGCCCGCGTGAGGGAAAGCATCGGAAAAGATCGCTGTTTCATGACCCTGGAACCGTGAACGTCCGGGCGGACTATAGCATGACCTTGGCCCGTGTCACGAATCGAAGCGCTCAAGCGGCGGTTCTCGGGGGGTAATCGGGCATGCTTGACACCGGTCGCAAACGCCGTACAGTCCACGCCGATACAGCCCCAGGAACGAAGCGGAAATCCCATGGTCGCCATTACCTTGCCCGACGGCAGCGTCCGCCGTTACGACGGTCCCGTTACCGGCGTCGACATCGCCCGCGACATAGGGCCGGGACTGGCCAAGGCCGCCCTGGCCATGCGGGTCGATGGAACCCTGATGGATCTGGCCCGGTCCATCACCACCGACGCCCACGTCGGGATCGTCACCGCCAGGGACGCCGACGCGCTGCCGCTGATGCGGCACGACGCCGCCCACGTGATGGCCCAGGCGGTACAGGAACTCTATCCCGATACCCAGGTGACCTTCGGACCTGCCACCGAGAACGGCTTCTACTACGACTTTGCCCGCAAGACCCCGTTCACCCCCGACGATCTGGGGAAGATCGAGGACCGGATGCGGGAGATCGTCGAGCGGGACCACGCCATCGTCCGCGAGGTCTGGGACCGGACCCAGGCCATCGACCACTTCCGCGACAAGGGGGAAAAATACAAGGCCGAGTGGATCGAGCAGATGCCCCGGGAGGCGGAAATCACCATCTATCGCCAGGGGGAATGGCTGGATCTGTGCCTGGGGCCGCACCTGCCTTCCACCGGCAGGCTGGGCAAGGCCTTCAAGCTGATGAAGCTGGCCGGGGCCTACTGGCGGGGGGATGCCCGCAACGAGATGCTCCAGCGCGTCTACGGCACCTGCTGGCCGGATGAGAAACAGCTGAAGGCCTACCTGACCCAGATGGAGGAGGCCGAGAAGCGCGACCATCGCCGCCTGGGCCGGGAAATGGGGCTGTTCCACCTCCAGGAAGAGGCTATTGGCAGCGTCTTCTGGCATCCCAACGGCTGGGTTCTCTACCGTGCCATCGAAACCTACATGCGTCGCCGGCTGGAGACCAACGGCTATGTGGAGGTAAAGACGCCGCAACTCGTGGACCGCTCGCTGTGGGAGGCCTCCGGCCACTGGGAGAAGTTCCGCGAGAATATGTTCACCGTCGAGGTCGAGGAGGACAAGACCCTCTGCATCAAGCCCATGAACTGTCCCTGTCATGTCCAGATTTTCCGTCAGGGTATCAAGAGCTACCGGGATCTGCCCCTGCGCATGGCCGAATTCGGCTCCTGCCACCGTTACGAACCGTCCGGGGCGCTGCACGGGTTGATGCGGGTTCGGGCCTTTACCCAGGACGATGCCCACATCTTTTGCACCGAGGACCAGATTACCTCGGAAACGCGGGCGTTCTGTGACCTGTTGATGGACGTCTACCGGGATTTCGGTTTTACCGAGGTTCGGGTGAAGTTCTCCGACCGACCGGCGGTACGGGCCGGCAGCGACACGACCTGGGACAAGGCGGAACGGGCTCTTCTGGAGGCCACCGCCGCCGCTGGCCTGGAGACCACCCTCAATCCGGGTGAAGGGGCCTTCTATGGCCCGAAGCTGGAATTCGTGCTGCGGGACGCCATCGGCCGGGACTGGCAGTGCGGTACCCTACAGGTGGATTTCGTACTGCCCGAACGACTGAATGCCAACTACGTCGGCGAAGACGGCGAGCGCCACCGGCCGGTGATGCTGCACCGGGCCATCCTTGGATCGTTCGAACGTTTCATCGGCATCCTGATCGAAAGTTATGCCGGCAGGTTCCCCCTGTGGCTGGCCCCGGTCCAGGTGATGGTGGCCACCATCGTCAGCGACGCCGACGATTATGCCGCCCAGATAGTCGCCACGGCGCGGGCCGCTGGTCTGCGGGTCGAGATGGATGTCCGCAACGAGAAGATCACCCTCAAGGTGCGGGAACACAGCCTGGCCAAAATCCCGATTATCCTGGTGGTCGGCAAGCGGGAGGCCCAGGAGCGGACCGTGGCCCTGCGTCGGCTGGGGGGAAAGGACCAAGAATTTCTTGCGCTTGACAGTGCGGTCGCTACACTGGCGTCAGAGGCTGTGATGCCGGGTGGACAGGGTTCGTGACCGGCCTTCGCGACCTCTTCGCGAGTAGGATCAATCAGAAAGGGAGAGTGAACGATAGCTAGGTCCCCTCTTACGTCCGCGCCGACCCGTGACGGGCCGCGTGTCAATGACGAAATCGATGCCCGGAGCATCCGTCTCATCGGGGCTGATGGTGAGAATGTCGGGGTCGTGACTCTCCAGGAGGCAGCGGATCTCGCCATAGCTGCCGGGTTGGATCTGGTGGAGATTTCCCCCAATGCCGATCCGCCGGTCTGCAAGATCCTGGACTATGGAAAGTTCAAGTACGAAATTCAGAAGAAGAAAAACGAGGCCAGAAAGAAGCAGAAAATTATCGATGTAAAAGAAATAAAACTCCGGCCAAACATCGATGAACATGATTACGACGTCAAGATGCGCAACATGCGTCGTTTTCTGGAGGAAGGCGACAAGGTCAAGGTAACGTTGCGCTTCCGTGGCCGGGAGATGGCGCACCAGGATCTCGGCATGAACGTGCTGGACCGCGTCCGTGAGGCGCTGGGCGACTTGGCCAAGGTCGAGCAGTTTCCGAAGATGGAAGGGCGGCAGATGATCATGGTAATGGCGCCCCGGTAGGAGACGTCGGGCCGGGGGGCGCGGCTGCGGTGTCGGCGGAAGGCCTTGTTCGGCTTTCCGGCCGGGTTCCTGCGGTCAGGCGGGTGCGTGGCTGGGCATGGGTGACGATCCTCGGGTGCATGCCGCGCTGAAGGCGGCCGTCAAGCAGTTGGAAGCCGCCGTCAAGGAACAGGAGCGGGCGGTGGAGCGCATCCTGGGACTGGTTGAGCCTCTGGTTGCCAGGGCACCGGCCGGCCCGATTGCGCTGAAGCTGGAGGGCATCATCGAGGCGTGCTCCTTCCAGGACCTGACCGGTCAGCGGATCCGTAAAGTATCGCGTCTGATCAAGCACCTGGCGGAAAAAGGTCAGATTACGGCTCCCATGATAGAGGAACCGGTGACGACGACGAAGGCAGGCCTGACGCAGGAAGAGGTCGATCGTCTGCTTCGGGGGGGCTGAGGAGCGGCAATGGTTGTCCTTGGTAACAGGACGTGGTTGCTTGCGGATTACTGTGCCGATAACGAGGGTGCGGTAGCGAAGAAGATCTGGCAGGCACCCGACGGAAAGTACTTTTTTCGCGTCTATGACATACGGAATGGTGTTTCGGTAGGCTCGCCCGCGGTTCTGGGGGTCATCCGTGAGGGACTGTTCCACTGGTTTCTTGAATCCAATGATCATCTTTCCTTCGACAGCCAGTTCGAACGTCTGGCTGCCAGTACGTCTGGTCGGGAATTGCGGACCATCCCCATGCCAGGTCAGTGGTGCGTCCTCAACGGCTCCTGGTCTGGGAATTTCTACCATTGGATGACAGAGTGCCTAACCAAGGTCTACTTTCTGGAAAACGCCCACTATCCTGGCAAATATCTGGTTCCCAGACGCAAGTTCGTGGATGAGTCGCTGGCGTTGATGGGGGTTTCTCCGGATCGTATCCACATCGCCGAGGACCACCATGGCGATTTCGGCTATTACTACCAGTTCGACAGCCTGCTGGTGTGCGATCGCTTCAACGCGGTGGTGGATATCGTGCGGGCCGATGCTCTGGCTCGCACGTTCCGGGATCATATTTTTGGTCGACTCGGCCTTGTCGGGCGATCGTCAAGAAAGATCTATATCGCCCGCGACCATTACCGCCTGGTGACCAACGAGGCCGAACTGGCGACCGTACTGGAAAAGCACGGCTTCGAGCGGGTGTACATGGAGACGATGCCGCTGAGCGAGCAGATCGCCCTCATCGCCCAGGCACGGATCCTCCTGGGCCCGAACGGGGCCGGACTGACTCATGCCCTGTTCCAGCCGGACGGCGCAACCCTGATCGAACTGGTATCGCCCTACTATTCCAATCCGTGCTTCATGTCGATCGCCAACGCATTCCACAACAAGTACTACATGATTTCCTCCGTGGCGAGGGAGCAGACCTACGACATCGTCGTTCCCACGGAGGCCGTCGATGCGCTGCTGGCCCTGATTGCCCACGGCGAAGGCTGACCCTATTCCCCACAAAAAAGAACGCGGAGACCTACAGGCCCCCGCGTCCACTTTCGCTCAACTTCCGGGGAGCGCGAGGGGATAAATCCCCTCGCCCCTTTTCCCTTTTCCCTTTTCTACTTTCTTACTTCGTGCGGTCTTCCCGAGCGCCCATGGCCGCCTGAGCCGCCGCCAGACGAGCGATCGGCACGCGATACGGCGAGCACGACACATAGGTCAAACCTGCCGTCTGGCAGAAGCCGACGGACGCCGGATCACCACCATGCTCGCCACAGATGCCGAGTTTGATGTTGGGGCGGGTCTTCTTGCCACGTTCGGCGGCGATCTTGACCAGTTCACCGACGCCTTCCTGATCCAGGCTGGCGAACGGATCCTTTTCGTAGATCCCCTTGGCGCGATAGATTTCCAGGAACGCCCCGGAGTCGTCGCGGGACATGCCCAGGGTGGTCTGGGTCAGGTCGTTGGTGCCGAAGCTGAAGAACTCGGCGGTCTCGGCGATCTCACCAGCCCGGAGCGCGGCCCGGGGCAGCTCGATCATGGTTCCGACCTGGTATTCCAGCTTGGTGCCGGTGGCGGAGAACACCTGAGTCGCCATCTTGTCCACGGCGGCTTTCATCAGGTCGAATTCCTTCTTGGTGCTGACCAGTGGGATCATGACCTCCGGGATCACCGACTTGCCGGACTTCTTCGACACTTCGACCGCCGCCTCGAAGATGGCCTGGGCCTGCATCTCGTAGATTTCCGGGTAGGTGACGCCAAGACGGCAGCCACGATGGCCCAGCATCGGGTTGGATTCGTGAAGCTGGGTGTTGCGAGTCCGCAGATCGTCAGCGCTCAGGCCCGTCGCCTTGGCCACATCGTTGATGTCGGCGTCGGTGTGGGGCAGGAACTCGTGCAGCGGCGGGTCCAGCAGGCGGATAGTCACCGGCAGACCGGCCATGATGGTGAACAGTTCCACGAAATCCTGACGCTGGTACGGCAGGAGCTTGGCCAGGGCGGCGCGACGGCCGGCCTCGTCCTTGGCCAGGATCATCTCACGCACCGAGATGATACGGGCCGGATCGAAGAACATATGCTCGGTACGGCACAGGCCGATGCCCTCGCAGCCGAACTTGACGGCGGTGGCGGCGTCCAGCGGCGTCTCGGCGTTGGTGCGGACCTTCATGGTGCGGACCTTGTCGGCCCATTCCATGAGCTGGCCGAAGTCACCGGTCAGCTCCGGCTGGATGGTGGCCACCGGGCCGACGATCACGTCACCGGTGGAGCCGTCCAGGGTCAGGATATCGCCTTCCTTCACCACGTTGCTGCCGATGGAAACGGTCTTGGCCTTGTAGTTCACGGTCAGATCACCGGCACCGGCAACACAGGGACGACCCATGCCGCGCGCGACCACGGCGGCGTGACTGGTCATGCCGCCACGGGTGGTGAGGATGCCTTCGGCCACATGCATGCCGCCGATGTCCTCGGGCGAGGTCTCGATACGGACCAGGATCACCTTCTCGCCGTTCTTCACCCAGGTCTCGGCGTCGTCGGCCGAGAACACCGCCTTGCCCGAGGCGGCACCCGGCGACGCCGGCAGACCACGGGTGATGATGTTCTTCTTGGCCTTCGGGTCGAGGGTCGGGTGCAGGAGCTGATCGAGAGCGGCGGGATCGACGCGCTTGACCGCCTCTTCCCGGCTGATGAGGCCTTCGTTGGCCAGATCAATGGCGATCTTTACCGAAGCCTTGGCGGTACGCTTGCCGTTGCGGGTCTGGAGCATGAACAGCTTGTTCTGCTGAATCGTGAACTCCATGTCCTGCATGTCGGTGTAGTGCTTCTCCAGCTTGAGACGCACGTCGTCCAGTTCCTTGTACAGGGTGGGCATCACCTCTTCCATGGCCGGCAGATCGGACTTCTGCTTCAGCTTGCCGACGATGGAAATATTCTGCGGGGTACGGATACCGGCCACCACGTCCTCGCCCTGGGCGTTGACGAGATATTCACCGTAGAAGGCGTTCTCACCGGTGGAGGGATCGCGGGTGAAGGCCACGCCGGTGGCGCAATCGTCGCCCATGTTGCCGAACACCATCGACTGCACGTTGACGGCGGTGCCCCAATCGGCCGGCACGTCGTTCAGACGGCGATAGGTGATGGCGCGGGTGTTCATCCAGCTTCCGAACACGGCACCGATGGCCCCCCAGAGCTGTTCCTTGACGTCCTGCGGGAACGGCTTGCCCAGGGTCTTCTGGACCTCGGCCTTGTAGCCCTCCACGACCTTCTTCCAGTCGGCGGCAGTGAGCTGGGTGTCGAGCTTGTAGCCCTTGTCGTCCTTCACCCCCTGGAGAATGGACTCAAAGTGATGGTGATCCACCTCCAGCACCACGGACGAGTACATCTGGATGAAGCGGCGATAGCTGTCGAAGGCGAAACGCTCGTCCTTGGAGCGCGTGGCCAGACCCTGCACCGTCTGATCGTTGAGACCCAGGTTCAGAACCGTGTCCATCATGCCGGGCATGGACACCCGGGCGCCGGAACGGACCGAAACCAGCAGCGGATTGCTGGTGTCGCCGAACTTGCACCCCATGACCTTCTCGATCCCGGCCATCGCCTCGTTGACGGCGGCGGCCAGATCGGCCGGGTAGGTGTTGTTGTTGGCGTAAAAGTACGTACAAACCTCGGTCGTGATGGTGAAACCTGGCGGCACGGGCAGCCCCAGACCCGCCATTTCCGCCAGGTTGGCCCCCTTGCCACCGAGCAGATTTTTCATCTTGGCAGCGCCTTCAGCCTTGCCATCACCAAACGTGTACACCCACTTCGTCATTGCCCCCTCACCCTCTCATTGCTAGCTAGGTCAAGTTTCGATCTTCGAAAAGTCGGCCACCGCCTCCATGGCCGCCCCGATACGCGCCAGGAGCCGCAAGCGGTTCTTTCGCAGTTCCGACTCATTACAATTGACTGTAACATTTTCAAAGAAGCCGTCCACTGGCGAACGCAATTTTGACAAAATCGCCATTGCGTCGTCAAAACGTTCTTCCCGCACGGCCATGGCCACGGCGGGTTCTATCTCGTCCAGGCGCGTCACCAGAACCCGCTCTTCGTCTTGAATCAAAAGGCTGGGATCGGCGACGGCTCGGTAGGAAGCTCCGTCCCGCTTCTCCTCGATACGCACGATGTTGCCGGCTCTCCGGTAGGCCACCAGCAGATTGGCACCGTCATCGGTGCGCAGGAAGCGATCCAGGGCCGCGACTCGGGCTAGAATGCGCACCAGATCGTCCTGGTCACCAAGAGAGAACACAGCGGAAACAAGATCGTGCCGTACTCCCTTTTCCCGCAGGTGAACCTTCAGACGATCGGCAAGAAAGTCGAGCAGGTCCCGTGAAATTCCAGGCTGACCGTCCCGGGTTCCGCCAGCCCCATCGAACACGTCCAGCAAGGCAAGTCGCAACCCGTTCTCCACGATCAGCCGGATCACGCCCAGAGCGGCGCGGCGCAGGGCGAAGGGATCCTTCGATCCGGTGGGCTTCTCTCCGATGCTCCAGAATCCGACCAGGGTATCGATCTTGTCGGCCAGGGATACGATGACGCTGACCGGCCGGGTCGGACAGGTATCGCCGGGACCCAGGGGCGAGTAGTGTTCGGCGATGGCCTCGGCCACCTCGGACGGTTCGCGGTCATGAAGGGCATAGTAGCGGCCCATGACCCCCTGCAACTCCGGAAACTCGCCCACCATGCCGGTGGAAAGGTCGGCTTTGCACAGCCGGACCGCCCGATCCACCAGGGCCGGATCGACCCCGGGCAGGCGGAAGGCCAGCCTCGCCGCCAGCCCGCGCATCCGCTCCACCTTGTCGAGCACCGTGCCCAGCTTGGCGTGAAAGATCCGATCGGACAGTTTCGGTACCAGGCTCTCCAGGGAATGCCTGCGGTCCTGGTCCCAGAAGAACTTGGCGTCGGACAGCCTGGCCCGCAGTACCCGTTCGTTGCCGGCGACGATGGCAAGGCCTCCATCGCGGGTTTCCATGTTGGAGACCACCACGAACCGGGGAGCCAGGGTCCCATCCGGCTTTTGCAGGGAAAAGTACTTCTGGTGAGTGCGCATGGCGGTGGTCAGGACCTCCGCCGGTACCTCCAGGAACACGTCGTCGATGCGGCCCATCAGCACCACCGGCCATTCCACCAGCCCCACCACCTCCCGCAGCAGACCCTCGTCGGGTTTGACGGTCAGACCCAGAGAAGCAGCCTTGGCAACGGCCCCCTCCCAGATTTTCCTCCGGCGTTCCTCCGGATCGAGGACCACGTTGGCCTCGTCCAGACCGCGCTTCAGACAGGCATAGTCGTTGACCCGGAAGGTGTGGGGGGTAAGGAAACGGTGCCCTTCGCTTTCGTAGGCGGACTCGACGCCGGCGAAACGCACCGGCACCAGCCGGCGATTGAACACGCAGACGATGCGTTGCAACGGCCGGACCCATCGGGCCGTTCCGCTTCCCCAGCGCATGGACTTCGGCCAGGGAAAGGCGGCCAGCGCCCCTTCCACCACCTCCCGGATCACCTCGGCGGTGGCGCGACCCCGGATCGCGACGGTGGCGAAATAGAACGTGCCCTTCGGCGTCTCGCGCGGCTCCGCCTGGTCCAGGGTGATGCCGTTGGCCTTGAGAAACCCCTGAATGGCGGCAGCGGGAGCATCAACGCGGGGACCGCGTCGTTCCTCCTCCACGTCCGGCTGGGCGACGGGCAGGTTCTCCACCACCAGCACCAGTCTGCGCGGCGTTACGAAGGATCGCACGGTCTCGGCCGGGACGGAGAAACCGGCCTTGGTCAGGCCACCGACCACCAGGGAGGAAAGGTCCTGGGCGGCACCAGCCTGCATGCGGGCGGGAATTTCCTCCGACAGCAGTTCCAAAAGAAGTTCGGGCATGGCGTTTCAGACTCCGGCCAGGGTCGCGGGAGTGGGGCGGCTGGCCAGCCAGCCCTCGCAACAGGCCTTGGCCAGGGCGCGTACCCTGGCGATGTAGGCCGCCCGTTCCGTCACTGAAATAACGCCACGCGCATCCAGGAGATTGAAGCGGTGCGAAGCCTTTATGCACTGGTCATAGGCCGGCAGCGACAGCCCGGCCCCGAGCAGGGCCCAGCACTCCTTCTCGGCGTCGGAGAAATGGCGGAGCAGCATGTCGGTGTCCGCTTGCTCGAAATTGTGTTTCGAGTATTCCACCTCCGCCTGATGGAACACGTCGCCGTAACGGACCCCGGCCCCGTTGAAATCGAGATCGTAGACGTTCTCCACGCCCTGGATGTACATGGCCAGCCGCTCCAGCCCGTAGGTGAGTTCCACCGCCACCGGATCGCACTCGATGCCGCCGACCTGCTGGAAATAGGTGAACTGGGTCACCTCCATGCCGTCGCACCACACCTCCCAGCCGAGGCCCCAGGCCCCCAGGGTCGGGCTTTCCCAGTCATCCTCGACGAATCGGATGTCATGGGCCATGGGGTCGATGCCCAGGTGCTCCAGGCTTTGCAGATACAGTCGCTGCGGGTCGGCGGGCGAGGGCTTCAGCAGAACCTGGAACTGGTAGTAGTGCTGAAGCCGATTCGGGTTCTCGCCATAACGGCCGTCGGTGGGCCGTCGGGAGGGCTGCACGTAGGCCGCATTCCAGGGCTCCGGCCCCAGGGCGCGCAGGGTGGTGGCCGGATGAAAGGTCCCAGCCCCCACCTCCATGTCATAGGGTTGCAGGATGACGCAACCTCGCTCGGCCCAGAAGGTCTGGAGGGCCAGGATCAGCGACTGGAAACTTGGTCGGGCAGCCGAAGGTTCGGCCATGATATCCACCTTGCGGAGAAACGGATGAGGCCGTGGAAGCTAGCCGTCACCCCCCCTAGGGTCAAGACCCTCCATGGACACTGTGTCCGTAGCGCGATGTATGTCCTGGTTTTGTAGCCCACGATCTGTCCGGTTTTTGGAATAGCTCCAAACCGGAGGATCGGATACGGCTACACCGTGACGAAGTGATACCAATCCGCGTTGATCGGTCACGATCAACGCGGATTGGTATGAGAACTTCGGAGGGCAGGATTGATCAAGAAGGTCAAGCGGCGCTCGTCCCTTCGCAAGAAGCGTGCGCATTCGCGCCGCTGGTTGACATGATGATGATGCAGGACGGTTCGACCCATGCCTGGCTGGCGGGGCGGCCGGCATTCGATCTGATCGTCACCCTGGACGAAGCGCTTGCCGCAGGAACTGCGAATCGCCAGCATCGACACCATGGAGGCCGTCAATCGACGGCCCGTGCGACTCGCGTGGGGTCAGGATCCGCCTTCAATGTCCAAACGTGGGAACGAAGGACTTCAGCACCAACAACAGCACGCCGAATCCAATGCCACCGACCATCCATTTGATGATAGCAAGTTCAGCGCTCATCACGGCGTTGTCTGACCTCAAAGCGGTGATATCCGCCTTGGTGGCGGTCCCGTCGCCAATCAGCCGCGTTTGTTCTTCAGCCAGCACCTCAGCCTGCGGCTCAGGCATGCCGACGGCGGTCAAGCGCTTGATGAAGGCGTGGGTGTCGAAAATTGCGGTGCTCATGATCTCTCCCTGATCCCTCCGGCCCCATCATAGCCCAGTCCTGGCATGCTGTCGAATGACGCGACAACTGCGTGCGCTACAACGGATTGCTGGGAGTGGTCGATGAAGTGATCGACTGGTTCCGTCGGCACCCCGATTATGATACCGCTCGGCATGAACTGGCCTTTGGCCAGTTCATGTCGAGACGGCGTCGGCGTTCTGACGCATCTACATTCGGCGAGCTACCCGGGCCGGGCAGGCTTCGGCGAAGGTGGCCAGGGTGATGCCGTGGCTGGTGATGGCTTCCCGGACGCGGGGATCGGTCAGCACCTCCCGTTCCCGCTCCCGGGGCGCGTTGTAGCTGGTCAGGGCCGCAAAGTCCGGATCGATGTCGGCACGGGCGGGATGGCACATCAGTTCCACCGGGGCCGCTGGCAGCGACTTCAGAATTTTCAGGAGATTATCCAGGGTCGCCGTTCCACCGAAAAAGGAACCGATCATGCCGGCAGGATGCCGGACCCCAGCCCAGGAACGGGACCCCAGAGTGCGGCCGATATCGGTTTCGGCGGTCCCGAAATTGCCTCCCGGTGGCGGACCCGGGTAGCGTACCGGAACATCGTATTCCCGCGCCAGGGTCAGCAGAGCCTCCAGCATTCCGGGGTGGCGGTAGGCGATATGGTGATGGCTGTCGAGATGATCCAGGGACAGGCGCAGGGGAAAGGCCAGGGACAGAAACGTCTCGACCTGACGGCGCCATTCCCCCACGAGTTGTTCCGCCTTCACGCCCGCATACAGGCGTGGCCAGTCTCCGATCTTGGGAAACCAGCCGTCGGGGGCGACCAGGGTCGGGACCTCCGATACCGGCCGCAGGGACCGTCCCGAGGTCAGAAGAAGATGTACCCCGACACCCAGGCGCGGGCATTCTCTGGCCGCCAGCCGCAGCTCGGCACCGATTCCGGGCCGGTTCATCATGGCGGTGGTGGTGGTGACGATCCCCTGCCGATGCGCCTCGCGAATTCCCAGGGATACGCCGGGACTGAGGCCATAGTCGTCGGCATTGACGATGAGGGTCCTGCCGGGTCCCATCAGCGCCGCCCGAACAGTTTCTCGATGTCGGCCCGTTTCAGTTCCACGTAGGTGGGCCGACCGTGGTTGCACTGGCCGGCATGGGGCGTGGCTTCCATCTCCCGCAGCAGGGCATTCATCTCCACGAGATTCAGCCGCCTTCCCGCCCGCACCGAACCGTGACAGGCCATGGTGGCGCAAACCCGGGACAGCCGCTCGGAAAGGCCAAGCGCCGTATCCCATTCGGTCAGTTCGTCGGCCAGATCGCGCACCAGTCCCGCCACGTCGGTATCCCCCAGCAGCGCCGGCACCTCCCGCACCAGTACCGCCCCGGCTCCGAAGGGCTCCAGCACCAGACCCAGGGAGGAGAACTCCCCGGCCCGCGTCATCAGGCGCTCGGCGGCCGGCTCGTCCATTTCCACCACCTCGGGCAGCAGGAGCCGCTGGCTGCGGGCCGTGCCGGCCGCCAGAGCCGCCTTCATCCGCTCGAATACCAGACGCTCGTGGGCGGCGTGCTGATCCACGATCACCAGCCCGTCTGGGGTTTCCGCCACGATGTAGGTGCCATGCACCTGGGCCCGGGCCACACCCAGGGGATAATCGGACGGAGGGTTCCCCTCTGCCTCCTCTCCCGGGGACGCCCCCAGGGGAGGCATCGGGAAATCGGGCAGGGGGAGCGTCTCTTTCAGCCCATCCAGGGGCGTCTGGGCCTGAAAATTCCGCCATATTTCGGTCTGGGACGGGGAGGGTGGACCAAAG
>JBKACM010000171.1:0-5312 GCA_046269335.1 Alphaproteobacteria bacterium
CCTATGCCGATGCCGACGGAACCTCCGTTTTCGGCCCGGTATTCACCCGGGATGGCGTGTACCAGACCCTCCTGAGCCGCCTGCTCGACGGCCATCCCGTCGTCAACGAGGAGGCCGAGCTGCTGCTGAGCGACGGCACCACGGCCTGGGTTCTGGTCACGATGCAGATCCGGGAGTTCCTGGGACAGGCGGCGGTGCTGACATGGTTCACCGACATCGGCACCCTGAAGGAAGCCACCGCGGCCCTGGAACAGGCCCGCGGCGAGGCGGAACGGGCCAACCGTGCCAAGTCGGAATTCCTGGCCAACATGAGCCACGAAATCCGCACGCCGATGAATGCCGTGACCGGCATGCTCTACCTTCTTCGCCAGACCTTCCTGAATGAGCGCCAACTCGACCTTCTGGACAAGGCCAACAATGCCGCCCGTTCTCTTCTGGTGGTCATCAACGACATTCTCGACTTTTCCAAGATCGAGGCCGGCAAGATCGAAATCGAGACCATCGAGTTCAGCCTGGGCGAGGTTCTGACCCGGCTTCGGGACGTGGTCGGCGGGGTTCTCCACCGGAAGGAGGTCGCGCTTCTGATCGACCCGGCCCCGGAGGTACCGGACTCCCTGATGGGGGATCCGACCCGGCTGGGCCAGATTCTGCTGAACCTCACCAACAACGCGATCAAGTTCACCGAAAAGGGCTCGATACGGGTGACGCTGTCCCGCCTTTCGGCCGGTCCGGAGTTCGTCGAGTTGCGTTTTGCCGTCCGGGACACCGGCATCGGCATGACGCCCGAGCAGATGGGCAAGCTGTTCAAGGCGTTCAGTCAGGCCGACACCTCCACCACCCGCACCCACGGCGGCACCGGTCTTGGGCTTACCATCAGCAAGCAACTGGTGGAGAAGATGGGGGGCGGCATCGGGGTGACCAGCGAGCCCGGCGTCGGCAGCGAGTTCGCCTTCACCGCCCGCTTCGGCCGGGGAGCGCAGCCGGACCGCACGGTGTTGGCGGTCCTGGGCGATACCTCGAAACGGAGCCTCCGGTCGCAGCCCGGGCCGCGTCATCGACTGCGGGGGCGGCATCTGTTGCTGGCGGAGGACAACGAGATCAACCAGGAGATCGCCCTCGCCATCCTGGAGGGCGAGGGGGCGACGTTGGAACTCGCCGTCGATGGCGCGGCGGCGGTGACGGCGGTGGCCACCGCTTCCCGGCCGTTCGATGCCGTGCTGATGGATATCCACATGCCGGTGATGGACGGCTACGAGGCGGCACGGCGCATCCGTGCCGACCCGGCCAACGCCCGCCTGCCGATCCTGGCCATGACCGCCAGCGCCATGGACCACGAACGCCAGCAGTGCCTGTCGGTGGGCATGAACGACCATATCGCCAAGCCGATCGACGTGGATCGGGCGATCGCCACCCTCAACCGGTGGATGGCTCCCCTGGCCGAGGGAGCGGTGGGAGAGACGAGAGAGGCGGAAGTGTCGGGAGCGACGGAACAGGCGGGGGAGGACGCCTTTCCCGACCTGCCTGGGTTCGATCTTCCGGCGGCTCTGCGGCGGGTCAACGACAACCGGCCCCTCCTGCGCCGGCTTCTGGTCGCTTTCGCGGAGAAGAACGGGTTGGCGGCGGATCGCCTGAGGGGGTTCCTGGACGCCGGCGATTTCGAGGCCGCGTTCGGTCTGGTCCACGCGATCAAGGGCTCCGCCGGCAACCTTGGTGCCACGGCCCTGAGCGAGGTGGCCGAGACCTTCCAGAACGCCCTGACCGCGCGGGAACAGGACCGGTTCGAGTCGCTGTACCGGGCGTTCCACAAGCACCTGGGCGAAGCTCTGGCAGCCCTGGCAACCCTGACCGGCCCGCACCCGGAAGCCGTGGCTTCGCCCCACGCTCCGGCACCGAGAGGAATCGACGGGGCGGAAAAGCAGCGGTTGCGGGAGGATTGTGCCCGTCTGGTGGAGATGATGAGCAGCCGGAGCATGCGGGCTGTCGGTCTGGCCGAGGAGATAAAGCGTCGCCTTCAGGGCTGTGGCCTGGACGCGGAGACCCAGGCCGTCGAGGCGGCGCTGACGGTGTTGAATTTCAAGGCCGGCCTGGAGGCGGTACAGGCCCTGATCGGCAGGATCGAGGGTTGATACCGGCGAGCACAATATTTGACACATCGTCCCCCTTGTGCGCCGGTATCAAGCGGCCATTGCGGCCGCAGCCAAGCCCACGGACGTGGGCGCCAGGCCAGGGACCATACGATGAGTCGACTTATCGGCTCATCGGTATGATACCAGACCGAGATGAGCTTGACTCATCACGGTCTGGGAATGGCGCATTGAGCGCCCGCGCGATCGTTCGCGCGTAAGCCAAGGGGCCGGACGGCCCCGCCGGCGATTGAGGGCGTTGATCGGTCACGATCCAACGCAGATTGGTATGAGAGGTTTCGGGCGCGCGGGAAGCGTACCCATCAGGGGGCGACCAGGGTCCTGGCAAGACGGAAGCCGGAGTAGTTGTTCTTGCCGTGGATCCCGTCCCCATTGCGGCATGCTGAACGCAGGTACCAGGCGTTGTTGAGCCAGGAGCCACCGCGGACGACCCGCCAGTCGCAATCGCCGGCCAGACTCGCCGACCCGTCTCCGGTCGCCTTGCGGTAGTTCGCACCCCAGCAGTCCTCGACCCATTCCCACACGTTGCCGCTCATCTCATGGATTCCAAAGGCATTGGGAGGGAAGCTGCCGACCGGTACCGTCTTCTTTTCCCACGGGTTGCCACATTCCGAACAGTTTGCCTTACCCACGCCGACGTCGTCTCCCCACCAGTACTGGGTCGTCGTTCCGGCCCGTGCGGCGTATTCCCACTCGGCCTCTGAAAGCAGGCGATAGGGACCCGCCTCCACCCCCGTTCCCTGTTCGAGAAGACGCACCTTTTCGTTGAGCAGGCGGATATAGGCCTGTGCATCATACCAGTTGACATTTTCCACGGGATTGCGCGACCCCACGAAAAAGCTCGGATTTGTTCCTACCAGGGCCGTGTATTCCTCTTGCGTGACGGGATACCTGCCCACGGCAAACGGACGGGAAATGGTCACCGGATGAATGGGCTTCTCCCTCTCGGAGGAGTCCGGACCATCGGAACCCATGACAAAAGTGCCCGCCGGAACCACGACCATTTCCGGGCACCCCTCGCATTCCCGGAACACCGTCCCCGGAGCCATGCAGCCGGCAGGGCCGCCAGGCGACACGGGTGCCTTCTTCTTCCTTCTATCCATCGCTCAACCATCCCACCTTGGCAACCCGTACCTTAATTGTTTTCCGCAAATGATCAACCAGAACGTATGACCGGCCGGGTCAATTGAGTGTGCCCTATTGAGGTGGCGCAATGACTTGATTTGCTTGCGGTTTTTTTGATTGCCGCCGATAGTGTGGCGAAGTCCGACTCCTACACGCTGGTGCGATCATGACCGATTCGAACGTCACCGACTGGGAACACGGTCACGTCTTCGACGAAGGCAATCCGCTGGCCGAGCGCAATACGCGCCGCGCCGTCCTGTTGACCGCCGTGATGATGGTGGCCGAGATCCTCGGCGGCTACGCCTTCAATTCGATGGCGCTGCTCGCGGACGGCTGGCACATGAGCTCGCATGCTCTGGCGCTTGGGCTGTCGGTTCTTGCCTACGCCGCGGCCCGGCGCTTTGCCCACGATAGGCGTTTTGCATTCGGTACCTGGAAGATCGAGATATTGGGGGGGTTCACCAGCGCGCTGTTCCTTGTGGGCGTTGCCGGCCTGATGCTTTATCAGTCGGTCGAGCGCCTGATTTCCCCCACCCCCATCCGCTACGATCAGGCCATCGCCATAGCGGCGGTGGGACTGGTGGTGAATCTCGTCTGCGCCTGGCTGCTCCAGGGCGGACATCATCACGATCACCACCATGGGCACGGGGATCACCACCACCATCATCACGATTTGAACCTTCGCTCCGCCTACCTGCATGTTCTGGCCGACGCGGCAACCTCCATCCTCGCCATTGTCGCGCTGTTCGGTGGCAAGCTGTGGGGGGCGAATTGGCTTGACCCGTTGATGGGCATCGCTGGGGCCGTGCTGGTGGCAACCTGGGCGTATGGCTTGCTGCGAGATTCTGGGCGCGTTCTGCTCGATGCGGAAATGGACGCTCCGGTGGTTTCGGAGATCCACGAGGTTGTGGAGGGCTGCGGGGTGGAAGCCAGGATTACCGACCTGCATGTCTGGCGCGTCGGCAGAGGCAAGTACGCCTGCATCCTCGGCATAGCGACAAGCGCAGACACCACGCCATCATTTTTCCGGGAACAACTGGGCATTCACGAGGAGCTGGTGCATGTGACCGTGGAGATCAACAGGGTGGGGGGAGGCGAAAGCGGATAATACCAATCCGCGTTGATCGTGACCGATCAACGCGGATTGGTATGAGCCCTATGGTAAAGGAAAGTCGGTCATGGGGTTCATCATCGAGGGTGGGCGAGACATCTGGTAGACGTCACGGTTCATACGGTGGACGTTGAACGTCAGGTGACCGAAACGCTGGGACATGTCCGCAACACCAAACGTGATGGCGTCGACGTCGGCATTCATCTCCGTCATGCTGCCGGCCATCGCCCTGACCGAGTCGTTCATCCGGCCCACCGAGACGTTCATGTTTGCCATCTTGTCGGCAATCGCAGGGACCCCCGAGATGTCCCGGTTCATCTGCTTCATGTCTTCGGTAATGACATTGACGCTGGCCGTAACATCGCCGAACTGGGTGTACATGCTCTCCATGTCGGCGATCATCACCTGCATGATGCCCACCATGTCCGCGATCTGATAGGCGATGAAAAACGCCTGAACCAGCAGAAACAGCAGTATCACACGGATCACCGTGGTAGTGCGTTTCGAGATTTTGAGACTCATCTCTTCGAAGAAGTGGGCTTTGGCATTGAACTGCGCCATGCGCTCCATCGCGCATTCCAACGCAAGGCGAGGGTCCTGCCCGTCAGGGGGGGGGATTCCGGGAACGACGGTGTTCTTCGTAGGTTTCTGCTTGCCATTCGCCAAACATTGCCACTTTTCTTTCGTCAGTTTTCATCTTCTCTATCATCTCCTTCATTTCATCCTTTTGGCAGGATAGCCGTTCGTCAATTATTCCTTCAATCCTTTTAATAATACGGACTGGCTGTGTATCACATTCGGTAACAGCATGACGTAATTCATTGACAAGCCACTCCCACTCCTCCGTGTTCTGTTCGCCAGCTAATTCACAGTTCCCACATTCGCCGATTTTACAACCATGCTTACACTCCGTCTTCTGCTGGTGGCAAGGA
>JBKACM010000172.1:0-5238 GCA_046269335.1 Alphaproteobacteria bacterium
TGCGCGCGAACGATCGCGCGGGCGCTCAATGCGCCAGTCCCAGACCGCGATGAGTCAAGCTCATCTCGGTCTGGTATTATTCTATTTCCTGGGAATCCGGACCAGGCGGCACCAGTAGTCCTGAAGCTGGCGGGCGATCGTCATGAACTGCTCCACGTCCACCGGCTTGACGATGTAGCCGGAGGCACCCAACCGGTAGGAGGCGATTACGTCCCGTTCCACCTCGGAGGTGGTCAGCACCACCACGGGAATGGCGCTGAGGGACTCGTGTCTCTTGATTTCCTGGAGAAACTCCCGGCCGTCCATCCGTGGCATGTTGAGATCGAGAAGGATAAGGTCCGGACGCGGCGCGTCTCTGTGGGCTTCGGTCTGTCGCAGAAGAAACTCCATGGCCTCCGCGCCATCCCTCGCGTGCCGAAGGTCCACCAGAATTCGGTGTTCGGCAAAAGCCAGACGCACGAGATGCGCATCGGCAGGTTCGTCTTCCACCAGCAGAACGACGAAATCGGTCTGGCATGACCCTGTCATGACGTACCTCCCGCCGGGAAATCGCTTCCCGGCAGAGTGAAGTAGAACGTGCTGCCTTGTCCCACCTCGCTCTCCACCCAGATGCGTCCGCCGTGATGTTCGACGATGCGCCGGCACAGGGACAGGCCGACCCCGGTACCCTCGTAATCGGTGTGGGTATGCAGCCGCTGGAACAGCTCGAAAATCCGCCCGAACTGCTTTGAATCGATGCCGACCCCGTTGTCCTGAACGGAAAAGACCCAACGGGACCCGGAGGGCTCCGCAGAAACCGTAACACGTGGTGGACGGTCGGGAGCGTGGTACTTGATGGCATTGCCGATCAGGTTCTGGAACAGCCGTTCAATCTGTCCACAATCGGCTGTGACCATCGGCATGGACGTGACCGTCACCATTCCGCCGCTGTCCTGGATCGCGACCGACAGAACGGCCAGAGCCCCGGTAAGAGCAGCACCGCTGTCACACGGTTCCATCTCGTCACCGCGCGTATTGACGCGGGAGTACTCCAGAAGATCACGGATCATCCGCTGCATCCTCTGTCCACCCCCCACCGCATAGCCGATGAATTCGTGGGCCGTTTCATCCAGATTCGCGGCATATTTCTTCTCAAGAAGGCCGAGATAGCTTGTCACCATCCGCAGCGGCTGTTGCAGATCATGGGAAATGGCGTAGCAGAACTGTTCCAGTTCGGCATTGGAACGTTCAAGTTCCTTTGCCACCCGCCGTAACTCGGTAATATCCTCCTTGATGCCGATGAAATGGGTCACGGTGCCATCCGTGTCGATCAGAGGAGAAATGACCGCTGCTTCCCAGTAGAGATCCCCGTTCTTGCGCCGGTTCTGAAGTTCTCCCCGCCAGACTTCGCCGGCGGTGATCGTCTTCCACAAATCCTCGTAGATTCCCTCCGGCATAAGACCGGATTTCTGAATGCTCGGCTTCTGTCCCATCGCTTCCGCCGGAGTATAGCCGGAGGATCGCTCGAACTCGGCATTGGCATACTCGATCGTGCCATTGACGTCGGTTATGACCACGGCTACCGGACTCTGCTCGATGGCAAGGGACAGTTTGCGCAACTGCTGCTCCGTGCGCGCACGTTCCAGGGCGAGAGACAGAATCTCCGCAGCCGTGGACAACATGCGGATGTCCTCCGGCGACCACCGCCGCAGGGCACTGACGGCGTGAAATCCGATGAATCCCGCGAAAACACCATTCAGAACCAGGGGAACCGACAGGTTGGAGAGGACTCCCAGCCTTCTGAGCAGCGCAGCCTCTCGCACGGCTTCGGGGGGCAGGTCGTTCAGGTCCGGCACGTGGACCGTCTTCGACGCCCGAAATTGCTCCGAAAACCAGGGTATCTGGCTCTCGTCATAGGCAAGTCGCGTACCCAGACGGGATTGAACGTTCCCGGACGACCACTCCGATTCCAGAATCAGACGATTGCCCGCGGGTTCCCGCACGAACAGCACCACCCGATCGGTTTCCGTGAACTGACCCAGGATCTTCAGGGAATGGGCAATCCTGAGAGTCAGCGATTCCCCGCCGCCGGAGACGAAATCGTTGGAGATGCCGGCCAGCAGTGTCTCAAGCTCGACGCGCCGTTCCAGGGCGCGTTCGACGACCTGCCGGTGGGTGATGTCCCTGGAGCCGATCCGGAACAAGGCCACCACCGCAAGCCCGCTCAGGGCAAACAGGAGACCAAACCCGTAGAGAACCAGGCGACCCTGCTGCCTGGATTCGTCCGCAACCATGCGGCTGTCAAGGAAGTACGAGATCCTCCAGCCGTCGGGAATCTCCAAACGGGCTCCCCCGGTCAGGAAGACCGCCCCGTCCGACATCCGGACCTGGTTCGCATCCAACAGTTTCAGGTCGACGGAAGACAGCGCCTGATCCCCGTACTGGCGGCTTTCCCGGAGCAGAGCCAGCACCTCGGGGGACATCGGCCTCAGGCTGCGATAGAGCCAGTCGGGACGGTTGGAGGCGAACACGATGCCGTTGCCGTCCGTCAGGACGATGACGCCGGCCAGACCACGGTAGCCCTTCTCCAGGAGATCGATGCCGGCCTTGATCACAGCCACGCCCAGAACCTCTCCCGTCCCATCCGCCACCGGCGCGGCATAGTAGACGCCCCTTTCGCCGGACGTGACGCCAAGCCCCGGATAGACCATGACGTTCCCCCGGACCGCCTCCTGGAAATAGGGCCGGAAGGCATACTTCTTGCCGACGAAGCTGGAGGGCGTTCCCCGATTGCTGGAGCTGACGACCTGCCCCTTTCGGTCCATCAGATAACAGACGGCCGGGGTCACGTTGGCGCAGTAAAGATCCAGCACGGCCTCGACGCGCTTCTGGGGCTCGCCAGAGCCGGTCCCGCCATCCAGCAATGCCTCCCGCAACTGCGGCAGACCTGCCAGGGTGATGACGAACCGGCGGATCCCGTTGATGTGCTGCGACGTCTGTCCAGCCAGAATTCTGGCGGTACGCTCGACATCGTCGCGTTCGTCCGCAACGACACTCTCGGTGACATGAACGTAGAAGGCGACGCCGCCCACCACCGACGTCATGAGCGTAAGCACGGCCAGAACGAGAAGACTGACCCGGGCGTTCATCCTCTTCCCCTCCATCACGCCATCTCGCAGGCGACATCAAAGAAGCGAAAAACACCCTTCCCCGCCCGTTTCGCCGCGTACATGGCCTGGTCGGCGTGGAGCAACAGCCCCTCCATGTCCGCCCCGTCCCCGGGAAACAGAGAAATTCCAATGCTGCATCCCACGGAAACAACGATGTCGGACAGTACGAACGGCTGCTGGAAGGCGTCGAGAATCGTCTGGGCGGCCCGGCGGGCACTGGCGCAATCGGCAATGTTGGTCAGGAGAATTACGAATTCGTCTCCGCCGATCCGGGACAGCGTGTCGGTTTCCCGGATACACTTCCGCATCCTCCCGGATACCTGCCGGAGCAGCTCGTCCCCGACACGATGACCGTGGATATCGTTGACGGGCTTGAAGCCGTCCAGGTCCAAAAACAGCACCGCCATGCCGCCGTCGCGGCGCCGCGCCTGGGCGATGGCCTGTTCCACCCGGTCCTCCAGCAGGGTCCGGTTGGGCAGGCCGGTCAGGGCGTCATGAAAGGCCCGGAACCGGACCTTGTCCTCCTGCTGCCGCTGATGGGTGACATCGGAGAAGACTCCGACGTAGTTTCCCACCTGCCCGTCGTGTCCGCGAATGGCAGAGATGGCGAGATGCTGCACGTACAGCTCCCCGTTCCGGCGCCGGTTCCAGATATCCCCGCGCCACTGATCGGCCGTGGACAGCACCTTCCACATCTCGGTGTAAAATTCCCGGGTATGGATGCCCGATGCCAGAACCCGCGGCGTCTGACCGATGACCTCCTCCGGCGGGTAGCCCGTGATCTTGGTAAAGGCATTGTTGACCAGACGGATACGGGTACCGGCGTCGGTCACGACCATGGCATCGGCCGCCCCCTCGAACACGCTGGAGGCCAGGTAGCGATACCGGTCCGCCTCCCGCCGCGCCGTCATGTCATGCAGGATGACCTCGGCCGCCGGCTCTCCGTCCTGAGTCACCGCCAGAACGATGACCTCGACATAGACCGGCGGACCGCCAGGATGCCGCAACTGCGCCTCAAGCACGCCCTGACGTCTCGCGCCCCGGAGAACGTCCCCCAGAAGCGCCCCCACCTTTGGCATATCCCGCGGCACGAACAGGCTCGCGAACTCTCGTCCCTGGAGATCCCTGGCCTCCGCGCACATCCGCCTTGAGGCCTCATTGATGAGCTTCACCTCGCCGGGAGTACACACCAGAATCGCATCGGGAGAGGCCTCGACAAGCTGGCGGAACTGTTCCTTGGCCCGCAGCAGGTCTCTCTCCAGCCGGCCGCGCTGGATGGAATGGAGAATGGTCCGGGCGATGCTGTCCCCGTCCCCCTGTCCTTTCACCAGATAGTCCTGACACCCCTCCTGAAGCGCCCACAACCCGATCTTCTGATCATCCAGTCCGGTCAGGATGATGATGGGAAGGTCGCTTGCCGCCCGGCGAAACGTCCGGACGGTCTCCATGCCCACGGAATCCGGCAGGGAGAGATCCAGAAGGACCGCGTCGAATGGACGGTTTTCGATTCTGGAAGCCTCGACCATATCGATGGCGGAGGAAAGACGGTCGGCCTGAACCATCTCGAACGATCCAAGGCGCGTCTCCTTCAGCAACTCGACGACGATTCGCGCGTCCCCGCGGTCATCCTCGACCAAGAGGATCCGCATCACGGCAGCCGTCGGCATCTGGTTCGTCCTCACTCGCCGCGTCCCGGAGTTGCCCGTCTGAAAACCGCCAGACCGCTCGAAAATGTGGCACAGAAAACTGGAAGAGGCCAACCGAAAATGGGATTATCGCAGAGCGTCCTTAACGGGTATCGTGGGGGGCCGCGCTGTGGAGTGGATCGCATGGAAACGGAGTCGGTCCGTATTCTGCTGGTGGAGGACGACCCCGGCGACGTCGCCCTGGCCACCACGCTTCTGAGGGAGATACGAACCCCCCGCTACCGCGTCACCGTGTCCGCTTCCCTGTCCGAAGCTCTGCGGAAGCTTTCCCATGGGATATTCGACGTCGTGCTTCTGGATCTGACGTTACCGGATTCCCGCAGCATGGATACCGTGCGCGCCATCGTCCAGGCCGCCCCGGAAGTCGCGGTGATCGTTCACAC
>JBKACM010000173.1:0-5229 GCA_046269335.1 Alphaproteobacteria bacterium
GACCGGATTTGTCTCGGAACAAAAGCTGGTGTTTTTCCACGGGATCGGTGCCAACGGCAAATCCACGCTGCTCAACATCATGGCGCGGATTCTGGGCGGCTACGCCATGTCGCTGCCGTTCGCGTCGTTGATTCAGGACGACTTCAAGCGGGGCTCGGAGCCGTCTCCGGATCTAGCGCGATTGCCGGCGGTGCGCATGGTGCGGGCGTCGGAGGCCGAGAAGGGGTCTCGGTTTTCCGAAGCCACCATCAAGATGATGACCGGGGGCGAGGAGATGACTGTTCGTCATCTCAATCGAGACTTCTTCGATTTCGCACCGGTGTTCAAGCTGGTTCTGTCCGGAAACCACCGACCGACGATCCGTGGTCAGGATCATGGGATCTGGCGGCGGCTGATGCTGGTGCCGTTCTTGGTGACCATCACCAAACCGGACAAGCGGCTGGACGATGATCTGTGGGCGGAGCGAGCCGGCATCCTGAACTGGATGCTGGACGGTACACGGATGTGGCTGGAGACGGGGCTCGATCCGCCACCGGAGGTCTGCCAGGCGACCGATGAGTACCGGTCGGACTCCGATCGGCTTGGCCAGTTCCTGAATTCCTGGACCGTATCGACAGACGGCGTGCGGGTTCAGGCGCGAGCGCTCTACGATGCCTACGTACTGTGGTGCGCGGAAAATGCCGACGAGCCGGTATCGATGACCTTGTTTGGGCGGATGCTGGTAGAACGGGGGCTGGCCAAGGAAAAGGTGGGTGTCATGTTTTACGTCGGGCTCGAACTGACCGATGAGGCGGCGGCGGCGTTGTCGCGCAAAAAATCCAGAGGCAAGGAGCCTGACGAGTGATGGAGGGTTCGCCAAACCCTCCAAAACCCTCCAGCGAAAAACGTAGCGATATCAATCGCTTTGGATGGTTGGAGGGTTGGAGGGTTGTATATACGTATATGCGCGCGTGTATATGTGGGGGTTGGAAAAACTGTCCAACTATCCAAACAGGCTCTCCAGGTATCTATAACCTATTGATATACAAGTTGTTTTCAGGCTGGAGGGTTTTTGCCAAACCCTCCACGAACTCTCCAGGGAGTCCACGGGTATGGTTAAGCAGGTGCTAGATATAGAGGCTCTACTACACTGGACATACCAGAAGCAGAAAGCCCACAAAATGGGGGTGGGATTGAACGTCGGCGAGCGAGTGGCGAGCGGGCTGGAATGGCAGCGGGCTTCCGCGTGCGGATGTGTTGCGATGGAACGCCAGGCCGCTCTCGGGGTGAGTATCGGTGGCAGCGGCTTCCGGGTTTCCGTCGTGCATCCCGATGCCGAGGCCGTTCATGCCGTCGTATCCCGCCTGCCTGCGTCGGAGCGGTCCTTGGTCATCGAGCACGCTCTTGCTGGTACCCGCCCAGACTGGATGCCTGGTGCGAAGCCGATCCTTCGGCCGATGCGCAACGGACGCGGCGGTGTCATGATGATTTACGACCGCTCGAAGAACGCTGTCGGGTGCCGCGTGGAATTCGTGCTTGGGCCAGAGACGATCGCGTATCACCGAGCCCAGTACGCTGCATGGTGGTCCGCCCTGCGGGGGCTGGTCATGTCGGTTCGGTTGGCGAGTCGCTATCCCACCGGACCGGAGGCGCAGCGTGAACCCTGGAATACCGTTGACATTACGAAATCGGCTTGACATGATGTCGACATCGTTAGATCTGTGCCCGCCTGGGGAGGAACCCCCACGGCGGGCGTTTTGCTTACATACCCCCTGGCATCACTGGGTCCTTCCCCGCCCCGGCCCCCTATGTGGGTCGAAAAGCCGCGGGGGAACGCTAGTGTTGCTGTGGGAAAATTGATGCAACGGCCGTTGCGCAACGGCCCAACGAAACGGGAATGGTCGATGTTGCTTGTTGGGATCAGCGAGGCGGCGCGGGCGATCGGGGTGCACAAGTCGGTGCTTTCCCGGTACGTCGCGACGAACCCGGAGCTGAACCATGCGGCCGATGGACCGCCCAAGGTGGATATCGATGAGATTCGCGTCCACCGAGATCTGACGATCAATCAGGCAAAGTCCGGGAACCACGCGGGGAGAATTTTTGGCGTCGAAGAAGATGATGCTGGCGTCCTGTTTTCCGCTCGGATGCGGAAGGGGACCAGGGCGGAGGCCCTCACTACAAAAGACGAGCTGCAGGCGAAGAAGCTGAGACTCGATGTGGACGAACGCATGGGCCTCATCTGCGGTCGCGCTGAAGTTGAGGACGGGGCGCAGGAGACGGGGCGTGTTCTGGTCGAAATGTTGGCCAACAGAAATTTCGACCTGGCGGATCGCCTTGCCGGCATGACGGACCCCAGAGAAATTTTTGCCGCACTGAACGCGGCAGACGATGAGTTGCTTACGAGTTTGGATCATGTTGCTGCCACCAGACTGGCCAGGTCGGATACAGCCGCGTCCGTCAACGCCGCGTAGCGCCATCGATGGCCTGCCGGACGGCGCGTCGATATGGTGGACGGCGTTTCGTCGCGGCATTCAGCGTCCTCCTCGGCAAAATGTGGCCGAGTGGGCGGAATGCCATCGGATCGTTTCGGCCGATAGTGGATCGCCCCATCCTGGGCCATGGAAAAATGCGCGTGCGCCATACCTGACGGAAATCATGGAGGTACTGTCGTTTGACCATCCGGCGGTGGACGTTGTTTTCAAAAAATCCCACCAGATTGGTGGCACGGAAACGGCGATGAACCTAATCCTGTATTGTATCGATCATAGGCCTGCGCCGATCCTGTATGTTTTGCCGTCTTTGGATACGGCAAAACGATTTGTTAAGACGAAATTGAATCCAAGCATTGAGGCCACTCCTGTTATCAGGAGGAAGGTTCGGGAGCAGAAAAGTCGGGATGAAGATGGGTCGACGACGAGTTTCAAGAAGTTTTCCGGCGGATACATGGTTATCACGGGGGCTAATTCATCCAAAGATCTTAAAATGGTATCCGCCAGGGTGCTGATTTTGGATGAGGTTACAGAGTTTCCCCGAGATGTGGACGAGCAGGGTGATCCGGTATCCTTGGCGGAAAAGCGGACGACGGCGTATCAGCGCACCGGCGCCAAGAGATTCTACCTGTCAACGCCAGGACAGAAGGGAACCTGTCGCGTATCCATGAAATACGAGGCATCCGATCAGAGACGGCTCTACGTGCCATGTCCGCACTGCGGAGATTATCACATGCTGAAATGGTCCAACCTCCATTGGCGAAGCGATGTCCCGCCGTATGGAGCCCATTTTGTCTGTCCCGGTTGTGGCTCGGAAATAGAGCCAAGACACAAGGGGACGATGGTAGCGTCTGGAGTCTGGATCAAGACCTATCCAGAAGATGGCTCGCAGTCGATGTTTCCAGCCGTGTTCCCGCCTGCCGACCTGGCTCGCCATCGGGCGCGGCCAAGCAATGGCCGGCAACCGGGATTCCATCTTTGGCAGGCCTACAGCCTGCTGGTTGACTGGGACGAAATGGTACGAGTCCACATGGAGGCAAAGGGCCATCACGCCAAGGAAAAAGATTTTATTCAGCAGGTCCTTGGGGAGGACTACGAAGAGGCGGTTGACGTCCCGGATGCCGAAGTCCTGGTGACGCGGGTACAGTCTTATCGTCTGGGTACCCTGCCCCATGGGGTATTGTTTACGACCGGTGCCGCCGACGTGCAGCACAATCGGATCGAGTGGGCGATCTATGGGTGGGGCGTCGGCCTTACGTCCTGGCTGGTCGACAAAGGGGTCATCGAGTGCGAGCCGGCTGAGCCGTCCACGTGGTGGACGAAGATGGATGCGGTCGTGAATCGCAGATACACGGACGCTCTTGGTCGTAAATGGCCAATCGATGCGTTTGGAATCGACACCGGCTATCTGTCCAGTGTGATTTATCGCTGGTGCGCGCGCCACGCTGGCAGTGAACGTGTCTTCGCGCTCGACGGCCGTGGCGCCTGGCGGTTGCCGCCGATCGGGCAGTTCTCCGTCAGAGATGTGGACTGGGAAGGCCGGAAGGTGGGGTCCGTACTGCTCTATCCGGTGGGGACCTACGACCAGAAATCGGAATTGTATGTGGCCTTGCGGAAGACGTTGGATGGGCCAGATCGTGACGGCCGGTGGCCGGCCGGGGTCGTTCATTTTCCTGATGCCTGCGATCTTGGTTTTTTTCGGCAGCTTACCGCCGAGCACCTGCGTCGTGGTTTTAATAAGTTGGGCGGACCGGTGCTGGAATGGGCCAAGCGCCAAAAAGATCAGCCGAACGAGGCTTTGGACATCGCTGTATACGCCCGCGCTCTGGCCCATCACGCGAGCGACGACAAGGGGCCAGAGGAGTGGGCCGAATTGATCGCCCGGCGTTCGGCGGAACCGGAACAGGCGCAGCTCGACCTGTCCGCCTATTGGTCCGGCCTCATCGTTTCGCCGGATGAAATTGATGATGGGGCGCGCCAGGACAGAAGCGCGATCACGCGCGTTCCAGAACCGTGGGCGACGCCACCAATGTCCGCATGGATTGATGCGGACCGTCGCAGCGGCTACATGCGTCGCTGAGGAAAATCAATGGCCTATACCGAGTCTGATTTGGCGACCGTCCAGCAGGCGATCGCATCGAAGGAACTGTCTGTGCGGTTTCCCGACGGGTCTCAGGTCACCTACCGTAACACGTCGGAACTGCTGGCGGCAGAGGCGCGCATCCTCCAAGACCTGCGCGATCAAGGCGTTGCACAGTCGCGCGCAACCTATGTCGCCTACAGTCGCGGGTGAAAAACATGGGCGGCGAAAACCTGACCGTTTTTGAGCGAATTATGGCGGCGGTGTCGCCATCCCTGGCGCTGAAACGGTATGCGGCACGGCAGCTTCTTGGTGCGGCCACCCGTGGCTACGAGGCTGCACGACCGCCACGTGGGCGGCCGTTGTCCTCGGGGCTTTCTGGAAACGCAGAATTGCGTCCGGCTTTGCGGCGTTTGCGCGATGCGGCGGCCGACCTGATGATGAATGACCCGTGGGCCAAGAAGGCGACCCGGGAGCTGGTCTCGGCACATGTCGGCACTGGGGTTATCCCGACACCAGTTACCGACAGTGAACGGATGAATGCGAAGCTGATGGCCTACTGGCGACAGTGGATCAGCGAGGCGGATTTCGACGGTCGTACCACGGCTTACGGTTTGCAGTCTCTCGTCGTCGGCAGCGCCGTTCAACGCGGCAACAACGTTGGCAGCGGTAGGAGTCGCC
>JBKACM010000174.1:0-5217 GCA_046269335.1 Alphaproteobacteria bacterium
TCAATCGCCGGCGGGGCCGTCCGGCCCCTTGGCTTGCGCGCGAACGATCGCGCGGGCGCTCAATGCGCCATTCCCAGGCCGTGATGAGTCAAGCTTATCTCGGTCTGGTATCATACCAAGCGGCCATTGAAATGACCGCTTGGTATCTTTGTGTCTGCCCTCGCCGGGCGCGGGCGTCCGCCCGCTTGGCCGCCGCCTCAACGGCGGCTTGATACCGGTCGACGAGTCAAATCGAGAGTCGGCCGGTATCAATCCATCAGTTCACACCAGACGGGAGTGTGATCGGAGGCTTTTTCCCATCCCCTGGGGACTTCGTCGATGCCGCTGGCAACGAGCCGGTCCGCCGCCTGGGGGGACAGCAGCAGGTGATCGATCCGCAGACCGAAGTTGTTTTGCCAGGCACCGGCCTGATAATCCCAGAAGGTGTACGCTCCGGACTGACGGTTCAAGGCGCGGAAGGCATCGGTCAGACCCAGGTGCAGGATCGCGCGGTATCGGGAACGTACCTCCGGCCGGCACAGGGCATCCTTGGCCCAGGCCTCGGGGTCATGGACGTCGTCGTCGGTGGGGATGACGTTGTAATCTCCCCCCAGTACCAGGGGACCGTTCCACGAGGTCAGGGTAGCGGCGACATGCTCGCGGAGTCGTTCCATCCAACGGAGCTTGTAGGGGAATTTTTCACCACCGACAGGATTGCCATTGGGCAGATAGAGCGAGGCCACCCGCAACGTCTCCCCGATCCTCACCTCAAGATAGCGGGCCTGGTCATCGGCCGGGTCGCCCGGCAGGTGCCGCTCGATCACCTCCATGGGGCGACGGGAGAGGATGGCGACGCCGTTGTAACTCTTCTGGCCGACGGTGGCGACGGCATAGCCCAGGGACTCGAACTCCAGCCTGGGGAAGGTATCGTCCACCGTCTTGGTTTCCTGCAACAGGAGCACGTCGGGTGCGGCCACGTTCAGCCAGCTCACCACGCTGGCGACACGGACCCGGATGGAATTGACGTTCCAGCTTGCGATCCTGACCATGGGGCCTCCCAATGAGGATTCTGCGCCGCACCCCGTTTGTATATTAGCTTTTCCGATGATAATAGGATAATACACTGCGATGCATCACGGATGTGGTGCGCCGCACCAGGGAAGGCTGATGACTCGATCGGTTGGCTTGCGCACAAGACTTCGGGTTCCGGCTTTCGCGGCGGGAGCGGCGGTCCTTGCCGCGGCCTTGGCGTGTACGGTTCCCGGATGGGCCGGCGCGGCCCCGCCCCCCGCTTGCGCCCGGCAGCCCCCCGGACCGGTGGGGGTGACCCTGAGTGTCGATTACGGGCACGTCACCTTCAATCATCAGCTTGGTCAACTCCAGATCCATCGGCTTTATCTTCAGGATGGCATGCCCAGTCCCGGCGTCCATGGCATGGCGGTGGGACTGACCCGAATCGTGGCCAACGTGGAATTCCAGACGCGAGTGGTGACGGTGCCGAGCGGGGATGGCCGTTATTGCGCCTGGTTGACGGGTGTGGATGCGAGATTGCGTTACGCGGATACCAACGTCTACGTGGACCGGCGGTATCCGGAGGGTTCGTGCGAGTTCCACTCCATCGCTGACCACGAGCGTCAGCATGTGGTGATCAACCGGGCCACCCTTGATCGCTTTGCTCCCAGGGTCCGGACGGAACTGGAGGCCGCGGTACGGCGGATCAACCCGATCGTGGTCGACAGGATCGAGCAGGCCCGTGATTTTCCGGGGACTCTGTTGCAGCAGGAACTGGACCCGGTGCTGCGGGCCTTCAACCAGGAGCGGGAACGGGTCAACGCCAAGATCGATACGCCGGAAAACTATCGCCGCACCCTGACCCGTTGTACCGACTGGTGAAGCCCGCGCGGCGGCATGATTACCCCCGATGGTACGGATGTCCCTCAAGAAGACTCTGTGCCCGGAAGATCTGCTCGGCCAGGAGAACCCTGACCAGGAAATGCGGCCAGGTCATGGCTCCCAGCGACAGCACCAGGTCGGCGCGCTCGCGTACCCTTGCGTCGTGGCCGTCGGCCCCCCCGATCAGAAAGGCCAGACAGTCCGTGCCCTGGTCCCGCCAGGTGCCAAGACGGGTCGCGAAGTCCTGGCTCGACAGGGTTCGGCCTCGCTCATCCAACGCCACCATTACCGCGCCATCCGGCACCGTGCCCAGGAGAAGCTCAGCCTCTCGCGCCATCCGGGCTGGGGTCGGCAACGGCCGCCTCTCCTCGACTTCCCTTACGGCAGTGGACCACTTTACGCGCCGCAGGTACTCCTGAAGCAGAGCCTGCTCCGGTCCATCCCGCAACCGGCCAACGGCGGCAATCAGGATTCGCACGGCGGCGAGCAGGAACGAGCAAGAACTAGGGGACTCGTCCCCTCGTGCTCCCCATTTCCTTTCGACTTTTTCCCGCTCAGCGGCATCATACCAAAGCCACGAATTGTTGACTCGTGGCTTTGAAGCCCGCGACTGCGGGCCGCCGCCTCTGCGGCGCAAGCCTGCGTGGCGACTGAACGCAGCAGGTCAGAATTTTCTGACCTGCGTATCATACGGGACCGAATCGCGGCGCTTCCGGTGCCGCTCGCCGCACGCCCCACATGCGCTCCAGCCCATAGTGATCCCGGATTTCGGGCCGGAACAGGTGTACGATCACGTCCCCGGCGTCGATCAGCACCCAGTCGCACGCCGAAAGACCCTCGACGCTCGTGGGCCGTCCGGTTGTTTTCAGCTTCGTCGCGATGTGCTCGGCCATGGCCCCCAACTGCCGGGTCGAGCGTCCGCTGGCCAGGATCAGGTAATCGGCAATGCTGGACCGTTCTCGCAGGTCGATGACCAGAACGTCCTCCGCCTTGTCGTCCTCAAGGGAGGTTCCGATCCGTTCCAGCAGGGATTCGGAACTGTCCGGTGTCGGTGTCGGTGTCATGTCGTCGATGATGTTTCCTCCCTGGCGATGAGATCCTGGTTGCGAATATCCGTCGCGGAAGCCGGGTGAAGGCGAATTGGCAGAAACACCCAGGCCGGCGGCTGGTGATCCGCCAGCGAGCGCGAGCGTGCCGTCTTCAGTCGAAACTGCGCGAACCGTCTTGCCGCCTTCCCGGCCAGTCCCGGCAGAGAATACGGACCGCGCGCCAGAACCGCAATGGCGACCCGGCGAAAGATCCGCCACCATCGGCTCCAACGGTCCATCTGCTTCAGGTTGTCGGCACCCATCAGCCATACGAACCGTGCGCGCGGCAGGCATCGGGTCAGCTTCTCAAGGGTGTCGGCGGTATAGCGGGTGTTCAGATCCCGCTCCACCCCGCTGACCCGCAGCCGTGGATGTCGCGCCACCCGCCGCGCCTGTTGAAGCCGCTGCGCCAGAGGAGCCATTCCCGCCATCGGTTTCAGCGGATTTTGCGGCGACACCAGCCACCACACTTCGTCCAGACCCAGCCGGCGCAGGGCAATCAGACTGACATGAAGATGTCCGTCATGGGCGGGATTGAAGGAACCGCCCAGCAGACCGATCCTTCGTCTCCGGCAGCCGAAGCCGGCCAGACTCAGACGGTGTTGCGCAAAGATCGGGATCACGCCCGGCACTGTCCGTTGCCGCGCACTTTGTACTTGAAGCTGGTCAACTGCTCCACGCCCACCGGCCCACGAGCATGCAGCTTGCCGGTGGAGATGCCGATCTCCGCCCCCATGCCGAACTCCCCTCCGTCCGCGAACTGGGTCGAGGCATTGTGCAGAGTGATAGCACTGTCCACCTCGGACAGGAACCGCTCGGCGGCGACGGTATCCTCGGTGACGATGGCGTCGGTATGACTGGAACCGTTGGTATTGATGTGATCAATGGCCTGATCGAGCCCACTCACCACCCGTACCGACAGGATGGCGTCCAGGTACTCGGTCTTCCAGTCGGCGTCGGAGGCCGGGATCACGCGAGGGTCCAGCGCCTGGGTGGGGGCGTCGCCGCGTATCTCGCAACCGGCCGCCATCAGGTCCTGGAGCAGCAACGGCAGCAGGTCCGGCGCTACCGCCTCGTCCACCAGCAGGGTCTCGGTGGCTCCGCAGATACCGGTTCGCCGCATTTTGGCGTTCACCACCAGGGCCCTGGCCTTGGCCGGATCGGCGGCGGCGTGGACATAGGTGTGACAGATTCCCTCCAGATGCTGGAACAGCGGCACCCGGCTTTCCGCCGTGACCCGCTCCACCAGCGAACGCCCGCCCCTGGGCACGATGACGTCGATCACACCGCTCATGGTCAACATCTTGCCGACGGCGGCGCGGTCGGTGGTGGGTACCATCTGAAGGGCAGCCGCGGGCAGGCCCGCCCTCTCCAGCCCGATGGCCAGACAATCCATGATGGCGCGGGAGGAGTGGAAGCTCTCCGAGCCGCCGCGCAGGATCGCGGCGTTGCCGGATTTCAGGCACAGCCCACCGGCGTCGGCGGTGACGTTGGGCCTGGATTCGTAGATGATGCCGATGACGCCCAGGGGCACTCGTACCCGGCTGATGACCAGGCCGTTGGGCCGGGTCCACTCAGCCAGCACCGTACCCACCGGATCGGGCAGCCCGGCGATATCCTCAAGTCCCCTGGCCATGGCCTCGATCCGGCTACCGTTCAGCAGCAACCGGTCCAGCATCGCCTGGCCGAGGCCGTGGGACCGACCTCCGGCCATATCCTGTTGGTTGGCGGCTTCGATGATCCCGCCACGCTCACGGATTGCTTCCGCCGCGATCCTCAGTGCCTGATTACGGGCCTCGGTGCTGGTACGGCCCAGCACCAGAGCCGCGGCCCGCGCCTGCCGGCCGATCCGATCCAGGGACGCTTCTACGTCTAATTCCACGGCCGGTGTCCCCACTCTAATCGTAGAGATCCCGGTGGGTGCGCTCCATGCGCTCGTGCCGCTCCTGGGCCTCGACGCTCAAGGTGGCGATGGGACGGGCCTCCAGGCGACGAAGGCCGATGGGGTCCCCGGTTTCCTCGCAATAGCCGTAGGTCCCATCCTCAATCCGCAGCATCGCCGCATCAATCTTGGCGATCAGTTTGCGGGCCCGATCCCGGGTGCGAAGCTCCAGCGCGTAATCCGTCTCCGCCGTGGCGCGATCGGCCACGTCCGGCTCCTGCAAGCCGCCTTCCTGCAAGTGCTGGAGCGTCAATTCCATCCGGGTCCGTGTCGCCAGCGTGGTGAGCTGGCTGAACGTGGCCGCACCCGACGTGC
>JBKACM010000175.1:0-5177 GCA_046269335.1 Alphaproteobacteria bacterium
TTGCAGGAGGCTCTGGGGGGGGATCTGGCGTTGAACTGTGCCGCGATGAAGGGGCAGTTCCGGCGCGGGGTCCTGGTGGTGGAACGAGGGTTCGTGGCGGAAAACCGCCGTAGAATCCTGTTCGGGGGCGGGACGGTGAATTTCGGGAGCGAAACCATCGACCTTTCCCTTCGGCAGCGGTCACGGGAGGCTGCTTCCGTTTCCTCCGCCGGCTCTGCCCGGCTTTTGCGGATACGGGGAGGATTTTCTTTTCCCAGAGTTTCGCAGGAGGAGACGCGGGTGGCGTCCTCGTCCGGCGAGTCCCCCACCTGCGCCGCGATGACCGGAAAGTTGGATCTTTCCGCTCGCGCCAGGGGGCAGAAGTGATGTCGTCGAGGAAGCAGGCGCGGCGTTTTTTTTCCAGGGTCGAGGTTGCTCCCGCCGAGGGGCAGGGGTTTCGGATCCTGTTGGATGGACGTTCCCTCCTGACCCGTGGCCGGGTGCCGCTGATGGTGTCGGGGGAAAAGCTGGCGGAGGCCATCGCCGAGGAATGGCGGGCCCAGCAGGAGGTGATCCGGCCACAGACCATGCCTCTGACCCAGATTGTCAACACGGTTATCGATCGGACGGGGCCGTATCGCCGCGAGGGGATCGAAGAGCTGATGCGGTTCGCAGGTACCGATCTTGTCTGTTACCGCGCCACGGAGCCCGAATCTCTGGTGCGACGTCAGACGGAAGCGTGGGAACCCCTGCTTGACTGGGTTCGGGATCGATTCGGGGTGCGTCTGACCGTTACCAGGACGATCCTGCCGGTGGCCCAACCAGAGGGTGCGCTGTCCGCGCTGCGGAATGTACTTCTGCGCTATGACGATTACAGGCTTGCTGCGGTGCAAATTACGGCTGGAGCGACGGGATCGCTGGTGCTTTCCCTGGCCCTGGTGGAGGGGCATCTGGGGGCGGAGGAGGTATTTGTTGCTTCGCAACTTGACGAGCTGTGGCAAAGCGAGTTATGGGGCGTTGACGAGGTCGCGCGCTGTCGACGCGACTCGCTGAGACTCGAGATTGCTGGGGTGGCTGGATTCCTGGTGCTGGCTGTCGCTTAGAGCGCAGAAAATGCACACAAAATTCAGACCCTGGAATAAGGTGAATGCTTCATGTATCCGGAAGCGGTTGGTTATCGCGCCAATCGACGTGCCGCTCGGGGGGGATCGTAATGCAGGAAATCATCCAGGAACTTGAGGAGAAGCGCTCCAAGGCGCATCTCGGTGGAGGCCGGCACCGGATAGATGCGCAGCACAGCAAAGGGAAATTGTCGGCTCGCGAGCGTATCGATCTGTTGCTGGATCCCGGTTCCTTCGAGGAATGGGACATGTTCATGGAGCACCGGTGCGTGGATTTCGGCATGGCCGACTCCCGCATCCCCGGCGACGGTGTCGTGACCGGATACGACACCATCAATGGGCGTCTGGTGTTCGTGTTCAGTCAGGACTTCACCGTCTTCGGCGGCTCCCTTTCCGAAGCCCATGCCGAGAAGATCTGCAAGATCATGGACAAGGCGATGCAGGTCGGCGCGCCGGTGATCGGGCTGAACGACTCGGGCGGTGCGCGCATCCAGGAGGGTGTGGCCTCGCTGGCAGGTTATGCGGAGGTGTTCCAGCGCAACGTCATCGCCTCGGGCGTGGTGCCGCAGATATCACTGATCATGGGGCCGTGCGCCGGCGGGGCCGTGTATTCCCCCGCCATGACCGACTTCATCTTCATGGTGAAGGATACCTCCTACATGTTCGTGACCGGTCCCGACGTGGTGAAGACGGTGACCCACGAGGAGGTGACGCACGAGGAACTGGGTGGGGCCCTGACCCACTCCACCAAGTCCGGCGTAGCCGATCTGGCATTCGAGAACGACGTGGACTCTCTCCTGCAACTGCGTCGGTTCATGGACTTTCTGCCGTCCTCGAACCGGGAAAAGCCGCCGGTGCGGCCGACCAACGACCCGGCCGAACGCATCGATCTGTCGCTGGACACGCTTATTCCGAACAATCCGAACAAGCCCTACGACATGAAGGAGCTGATCGTCAAAATGGTGGACGAGGGCGACTTCTTCGAACTGGCGCCCGACTACGCCAAGAACATGATCACCGGTTTTGCCCGCATGGAGGGGACGACGGTGGGAATCGTCGCCAACCAGCCCATGAATCTGGCCGGTTGCCTGGACATTGATTCCAGCCGCAAGGGGGCCAGGTTCGTGCGCTTCTGCGACTGCTTCAACATTCCCATCATCACCCTGGTGGACGTTCCGGGGTTCATGCCCGGTACCGCCCAGGAGTACGGCGGCATCATCAAGCACGGGGCCAAGCTCCTGTACGCCTTTGCCGAGGCGACGGTACCGAAGATCACCGTCATTACCCGCAAGGCTTATGGTGGTGCCTATGACGTGATGAGTTCCAAACACCTGCGCGGCGATGTGAATTTTGCCTGGCCCACCGCCGAGATCGCGGTCATGGGTCCAAAGGGCGCGGTGGAGATCATTTTTCGCCAGGATCTGGGCGACAAGGGCAAGATCGCTGAACGGACCGAAGAATACCGGCACAAATTCGCCAATCCGTTCGTCGCTGGCAGCCGTGGCTTCATCGACGATGTCATCATGCCCAGCAGCACGCGCAAGCGGGTCTGCCGCTCTCTTCACATGCTGAAGGACAAGGAGCTGACCAACCCATGGCGCAAGCATGGAAACATTCCACTTTGATTACAGCGGGGCGCCATCATGTTCAGTAAGATCCTGATCGCCAACCGAGGCGAGATCGCGTGCCGGGTCATCAAGACGGCGCGCAAGATGGGTATCAAGACCGTCGCCGTCTATTCGGACGCGGATACGGATGCGTTGCATCGTCTGATGGCCGATGAGGCCGTCCATATCGGGCCGGCATCGTCCGCCCACAGCTATCTGGTTATCGACAAGATTGTCCAGGCCTGCCTTCAGACCGGGGCCGAGGCGGTGCATCCCGGCTATGGCTTTCTGTCGGAGAACCGGGCCTTCCAGGAGGCGCTGGCCAAGGCCGGCGTCGCCTTCATCGGTCCGGACGCCCATGCCATCTTTGCCATGGGAGACAAGATCGAATCGAAGAAACTGGCGCGGGAAGCCGGAGTAAGCACCGTTCCTGGTCATCTGGGGGTCATCAAGGATACCGAGGAGGCGGTCGCCATCGCCCGTTCCATCGGCTATCCGGTGATGGTCAAGGCTTCGGCCGGCGGTGGCGGCAAGGGGATGCGCATCGCCTTCAACGACGAGCAGTGCCGCGAGGGATTCGTCTCCGCCACCAACGAGGCCAAGCTCGCGTTTGCCGATGATCGCGTGTTCATCGAGAAGTACGTCGACCAGCCCCGTCACATCGAGATTCAGGTTCTGGCCGACGCCCACGGCAATTGCATCTACCTGGGGGAGCGGGAGTGCTCGATCCAGCGGCGGCACCAGAAGGTGATCGAGGAGGCGCCCAGTCCGTTCCTGGACGAGGAAACCCGCCGCGCCATGGGTGAGCAGGCGGTGGCGTTGTGCCATGCCGTGCAGTACAAGTCGGCCGGTACCGTCGAATTCATCGTCGATTCAAAGCGCAATTTCTATTTCCTGGAAATGAACACCCGTCTCCAGGTGGAGCACCCGGTAACGGAGCTGATTACCGGGCTCGACATCGTCGAGCTGATGATCCGGGTCGCCTACGGCGAGCCGTTGCCGATCACCCAGAAAGAGGTGCGCCTGCTGGGCTGGGCGGTGGAGTGCCGCATCTATGCCGAGGATCCGTTCCGCAACTTCCTGCCCTCCACCGGCCGTCTGAACCGCTATATACAGCCGCCGGAAAGCAGCTCGGTGCGTGTGGACAGCGGCGTGTACGAGGGCGGCGAGATCAGCATGTACTACGATCCGATGATCGCCAAGCTGGTCACCTACGGAGACAGCCGTGAGCAGGCCATTTCGCTGATGCGGGATGCCCTGGATCACTTCTACATCTGTGGCGTCTCCCACAACATACCGTTCCTGGCTTCGATGATGGCCAAGCAGCGGTTCGTCGATGGGCGTCTGACCACCAACTTCATCGCCGAGGAGTATCCGAACGGCTTCCAGCTGACCGATCTTCCTCCGGAGGATCCCACCATTCTGGTGGTGGTGGCGGCATCGATCCATCGCAAGCACTCCGATCGCGAGGCTCGTATTTCCGGTCGTTTCCTGGGACACGACATGGTCGTGGCCGACGAGTGGGTGGTGCGGATGAGCAATGTCAACCACCCGGTATCGGTTCGGACCACGGAGGGTGGCTTCGATGCGGTGGTGGATGGCAAGCGTTATGCGTTGCGCACCAACTGGGATTTCGGTCAGCCTCTGATGCGGGGGTCGTTCAATGGCCGCCAAATCTGTGTCCAGGTGGAACGCCGGGGGGTCGGGTATCGTCTTCTGCACGCCGGGACCCAGGCGGACTACGTGGTATTGACGCCTCTCGGGGCGCAGTTGGCGGCTCACATGCAGATCAAGGCTCCGCCGGATATGTCGAAGTACCTGTTGTCGCCCATGCCGGGGCTTCTGGTATCGGTGGCGGTTTCGGACGGTCAGGAAGTGAAGGCCGGCGAGACTTTGGCCGTGGTGGAGGCGATGAAGATGGAAAATATCCTTCGCGCCGAACGGGACGGCGTGGTCAAGCAGGTTCACGCGCTTCCTGGGGATTCCCTGGCCGTGGACCAGATCATCCTCGAATTCGAGAGCGCCAAGGCGGCGTGATTGAATACGGGGGAGATCAAGACGGTCGAGGTGCGCATCGACGGACGGGTCCAGGGCGTATGGTTTCGCGGCTGGACCGTCGCCGAGGCGATTCAGCGTGGCCTTGCCGGGTGGGTGCGTAATCGCCATGACGGCAGCGTCCAGGCGCTCTTCCACGGTCCGGCCGGGCAGGTGGACGATATGGTGGGGGCGTGCCACGTGGGCCCCCCGGCGGCCCGGGTGGACCGGGTGGTGGTGACCCCGGCACCACCTCCGGAAGGTGGGTCGTTCCGGCAACTGCCGACCCGGTAGTTCCGGCGATTCCGGCGGGAGGTCCTGGTTATGCCATCTGCACGAAGTCAATACTTCGTGCAGATGGTGTCATACCAATCCGCGTTGATCGTGACCGATCAACGCCCTCAATCGCCGGCGGGGCCGTCCGGCCCCATGGCTT
>JBKACM010000176.1:0-5071 GCA_046269335.1 Alphaproteobacteria bacterium
GAAGACATGGCGGGCAGGCTTCGAGTACTCATCGTCGATGACTCCGCTTCGGTACGTCAGGCGCTGAACGATGTCATCGGCGACGATCCGGAACTGGAGGTGATGGGGGTGGCCGGCGATCCGTATATCGCGGCCGCTCTGATTCAGAAGGAAATACCCGACGTGATCCTTCTGGATGTGGAGATGCCGCGCATGGACGGCATCACGTTCCTGCGCAAGCTGATGCAACAGCGACCGGTGCCGGTGGTGATTTGTTCCTCCCTGACGGAAGAGGGGTCGGAGGCATTGATGCAGGCCCTGGAGGCGGGGGCGGTCGAGGTCATTCTGAAGCCGAAGATCGGCAGCAAGCAGTTCCTGCTGGAATCGAAAATCCGCATCTGCGACGCGGTCAAGGCGGCCTCCCAGGCCCGGCTGCGGCCCCGAACCCCGAGCCAACACCCCCGAATACCATCGGTGCCGAAAAAACTGACGGCCGATGTCATGCTACCCCCCCCGAACGTCGAGCGATCTCAGGCCATGGCTCGCACCACCGACAAGGTGGTGTGTGTCGGAGCCTCCACCGGGGGTACCGAGTCTCTCCGGATCCTGTTTCAAGCCCTGCCGGCGAACTGTCCCGGCATCGCCGTCGTCCAGCACATGCCGGAGCATTTCACCGCCGCTTTCGCGAAACGGCTCGATTCTCTGTGTCAGGTGACGGTGAGGGAAGCCCGAGACGGCGACTCGATCCTGCGGGGTCAGATCCTGATCGCTCCGGGCAGTCACCATCTTTTGCTGAGGCGCAGCGGGGCTCGTTATCACGTGGAAGTCAAGGAGGGGCCACTGGTGTCGCGGCACCGTCCGTCGGTGGATGTCCTGTTTCGCTCCGCGGCACGCTATGCCGGAGCCAACGCCATGGGTATCCTGATGACCGGCATGGGGGATGACGGGGCTCGCGGGTTGCTGGAGATGTTCCAGTCCGGGGCCCATACCGTTGCCGAGGACGAATCCTCCTGCGTCGTGTTCGGGATGCCGCGCGAGGCGATCCAGCGCGGCGCGGCGCGGAAGGTCATTCCCCTGGAGAAGCTGGCAAACGAGATTCAGCAGTGGCAAGTGGCGAGCGAGAGTCCGTGACCAGGCTGGGGCTGCCCAGCACGGACGAACTTACGCAGGTGCATCTGTTTCCGGGGGAAATCGCCTGCCGTCAGGAGCCGCAGGTCATTACCACCATCCTGGGGTCTTGCGTCGCGGTCTGCCTCTGGGACCGGTCCCGGTGTTTCGGAGGCATGAACCACTTCGTCCTGCCCTGCTGGGAGCACCGGGATGAACCGTCGTTGCGTTACGGCAATATCGCCGTGGAGGCACTGGTCCACCGGATGCTTGACCTGGGCGCTCGTCCGGAGGACCTCCGCGCCAAGGTCTTCGGCGGAGCCAACGTGCTTCCAACCTCGGGCGAGAGCCGAACCGTCGGTTCCCGCAACATCGAGATGGCCCTCCAGGAACTGCACCGGCTGGGCATTCCCGTGGTGAACCGGCACGTTTCCGGCAACAACGGCATCCTGATCAAGCAGTACACCGAAACCGGGGAGGTATGGCTGCGTCTGGTCAAGAACAGTTATGGTCCGCGCGCCTGACACAGTCCGCCTTGCCGCAGGGCTGCACCGGCATCGTGCCCAGTTTCCAGACGAGGGCCTGCACGAGGGTACGGCCGGACTCGAAATCCAGCCGGGCCATGGTGGACTTCAGGACTTCCTGTTCGTGGGCGAACCCCCCGCCTTGCAGGCAGTCACAAATCTCCTCCGCCAGCAGGACCGCCAGCATGCTCCTCTTGGCCAGCATGCCCTGAAGCACCTGGCAGTCCCCGACCAGGCGTTTCTTTCGCTCCTCCTGGGGAGAATCCTTCTTCGCCTCGGGTGGCGGTGTCGATGGAGGTTCTGATCCGGTATCCAGTCTGCCGAGAATCGAGACCACGTCGTCCAGATGCTGCCGGAAATTCTGGAAATGCCTTTCGTAGTGGGCGTCGTCACGTTTGACGAGGGCGGCCTGGAGCGCTTCCGCCGCGGAAAACAGAAGCAGAGCACCCAGGTTGCCGGCCGATCCCTTCAGGGCGTGGACCAGACCGAAGGCCGTGTCCACGTCCTTCGCGTCCAGGGCGGCGCGGACCCTCGCCGCCGTGTCGGTATTGGCCTGGGCGAACGAGACCAGCAGCCGGTGCAGGAGCTTTTCGTTGCCGTTGATCCGCTGCAAGGCGGCCGGGATATCGAACTTGGGCAGGTCCAGCGGAATCGAGTGCGTGAGCACGCGCTCCGGGGCGGCAAAGACGCAGGACGACACCGGCCCCGCCACTTCCGGCCCGACTTTCTGACCGGCACCTTCCAGGGGTTTCATCCACCGCAGGATCGTCACCATGGCCCTGGGCACATTGATGGGTTTGGGGATGTGATCGTTCATTCCCGCGGCCAGACACCTCTCCCGTTCCTCCAGGAGGGCACTGGCGGTCAGGGCCAGGATCGGCAGTGCCGCATGTCTGGGATTGGCCCGGATGCGGCGGGTTGCCTCATAGCCGTCCATGACCGGCATGTGGACATCCATCAGCACCACGTCAAAGGGAAGGGACGAGGACTCGACCGCTTTCACCGCAGCCTGGCCATCGCCCGCCACCTGTACCGTCGCCCCTTCGTCGGTGAAGATGGCCCGGGCGATTTCCTGGTTGAACTCGTTGTCCTCCACCAGGAGAATCCGCCGACCTTTCAGGATATTCTGCGGTCTGGTCCGACGCCGATCCTGCTCGCGGGGGCTCTTTCTGACATTGTGTCCCAGGGCCTGAAGAACCGTGTTCAGCAAGGCCGACGGCATGACCGGCTTGGTCAACAGGCCTTCCAGGGCAAAGACTTCCGTATCCTTGCGGGCCTGCTCCTGCTCCGAGGGGGTCGCCATGAGGATGAGGGGAAGCGGGGCGTGGTCGGCGCGATCGCGGACGCACCGTATCAGTTCAATGCTGTCCGTTCCCGGTATCCGCCAGTCCAGGAAGACCAGATCGAAGGAGGCCTTCGCCATCTCGGCCCGGGCCGCAAGCCCGTCGATGGCGGTGGTGACGGTCATGCCGTAACAGGTCAGGATGGCACGGAGGCTTTCCCGGGCCGGAGCCAGGTCATCGATGATCAGAACCCGGACTCCGCTCAGCCGGTCTACCGGCACCACGTATCCCCGGGCCTCCTCGCAACGACCGAACCGGGCGGTGAACAGGAACTCGCTGCCCTTGTTGGGCTCGCTGCTGACGGCGATACGACCGCCCATCTTCTCAACGAGCTGTTTGCTGATGGCAAGACCCAGCCCGGTGCCGCCGTACTTGCGCATGGTGGAGTTGTCGGCCTGGGTAAAGGCCTTGAACAGTTTGCCCGCCTGTTCGGCCGTCATGCCGATACCGGTATCGCGCACGGCGATACGAAGCTCGATCTGGTCCGCTCCGGCCTCCACCGCCTCCACCAGAACCTGGATCGTGCCCTCGGCGGTGAACTTGACGGCATTGCTGACAAGGTTGAGCAGAACCTGACCGAGACGGTTCGGATCGCCCGTCAGCCGGTCCGGGGTATCCGGCGGCACGGTGATGACCATCTCCAGGGTCTTCTTGCGGGTAATTCCGGTGACGATATCGACCAGGCGTTCCAGAACGGCATTGAGAGGAAATTCGATCGCCTCGATCTCGATCTTGCCGGCCTCCACCTTGGAGAAGTCGAGAATATCGTTGATCACGCCCAGGAGGGAATGGGAAGCGCTGTCCGCCTTGTCCAGGAAGTCAAGTTGCCGTTCCGTCAGGGGCGTCTGTCGCAGCAGGTAGTGCATCCCCATGATGCCGTTGATCGGCGTGCGGATTTCGTGGCTCATGTTGGCCAGGAACTCCGACTTGGCGTGCATGGCCTCCAGGGCCTGCGCCTTTTCTCGGATGGCGGTGATGTCCGTCAGGACCGAGACGATGCCGCCGTCGAGGCTGCGCCGTTCGCGCAGGAGAAAGGTCTTGCCGTCGGTGAAGTCCAGGTCCAGCAGGGATTCGGATTCGTCCCGCTGCCTCAGGTAGAGGCGAACCCAGTCGGCATGGGAAACCGGCAGGCGAACGCGGCCGGACCTGGCCAGAAATTCCAGGGTCTGGGCAAACGACTGACCGGGCACCAGTATCCGACCCTCGCCGACGAAACGGGCGGCGAAAGCGGTGTTGAACATCTCCAGGCGGTCTTCCGGACTCCACAGGGCGATGCCGTCGTCGAGAATCTCGGCGACGTTCCGAAGTCGCAACTCGCTGCGGTTCCGGCCGGTGACATCGACCCAGCGTCCGACGATGAACCCGTCGGGCAGAACGTCCTCGTCCACCTCCAGGCAACGGCCGGTACTGAGGAGTTCCACCGTCTGCCGCGCCCCGCCGCGATGGCGGGACAGGCGCATTCGTATCCAACCCTCCGGGTCCTCGACCACCGCCGAGCCGGCAAACTCGCCCCGGGTGGACAGGGAACGGATCAATGTCTCGAACGTATGGCCGACCAGATTGCCCAGACCGGACATCTCGCCGTAAAGATCCTGGAAATTCCGATTGCAGTAGACCAGGACGTCCGACGGATCGAACACCGCGATCCCCGTGTCGAAACGGTCGAAGACAGCCTGTACCGCGCGCAGGACCACGCTTTCCACGGGGTTCGATGCTCCGGAAGGCCCTTCCACGTCCGATGACTCCGATCCAGGCGATATGACTCGGAGCACTTCCTACAAAAAATTCTATGTTATTTCCTTGCGGCATGAAAACTGTGAAATTTGCTTGTTGCTGAGTCTGAGGATTCACAGGGAGATTTTGGAAGATCCATCCAGTATAATCGGAAAATACACCAGCATCTGTTGTTGTATCAGGACCCCCAGACCGAAAGACAACATTAACATTGTAAGTTCCAGCTGCTGGTACGGTAAACACAAGGTCCATCCATTCGGTTGCACTGGGGTGAAGGGCCAAAAAATCAGGCACTCCAGGTTTAAATATAAGGGGCCCGCCACCACTAGTGGTTACTGCCCATACATCATTAGGGTGCCATGGCTGCAACATTCCATGCATAGG
>JBKACM010000177.1:0-5062 GCA_046269335.1 Alphaproteobacteria bacterium
ATTTTGACCCGTGGGTCAAAATATCTGCACGGCAGTATCACACGATTAAGTCTCCGGACAGACTCTCATGGGGCAACGGCAGCCGCTCCACTTCCCTGGGTTCGAATTTCACCAGACCGCCGGCGTAGGTCCGACCGTCATCGCGGGATGCCGAGGCCGTCAGAAAGCTGGCTATCGCCAGCAGTTGCGATCGCGACAGCGGCCGTCTCGGGTACAGCCCGTGGGCGATATTGACGTGGCGGGCGTTGCAGTCGTTGACCACGAAGACCGGTGTTCGCCGCGCCATGTAGCTGCACAGGATCGGGGCCGGCGGAGCCAGCCGCACCGCATACCAGGGAGAGCGATGGCGGGCGATGTAGCCCTGATCCGCACCCCTGGCCACGGCATCGGCCAGAAACGCTTCGATAGATCCTCGGGTGGATTCGTCGAAAGAACCAAGATCCGCCGGCAGATCGACCACGCAACGGAGCCGGCCGGCGTCGGCAAGGATACCTTCCGCCGCAAACAACTCCCTGGCCCGGGTCACCGCCGGCCACAGCACCTCCCTGGGCAGGGCGACCTTGTCCGGGTCCACGATCCATACCCGGTTGGCACCGGTGACCTGTCCCCGAGAAACCCGGAACAGGCTCCCAACCGTAGGACCGTCGGCCCTGGGGCTACCTGCGGACGGCTCTCCCCCCCGGATCAACGGTCCCCATTTTTCGCTCCGGGCCAAGGTGGCGCGTTCCAGCGGCTCGCCCTGCCCAAGGCGTATCGATTCCGCTGCCGGGTGCCAACGCACCGACACCGAGGAAGACGCCCGGCCGACCTCGAAGGTGGTAATGACGGCACTGGTCATAGCGTCAGGAAATACCGGACTGCGCGGGTCGATCACCTCCAGACCCAGCAAACCGAGCGGGCCCAGGGCCAGTTGTCGCAGGGCCCGCCCATAGTTGACATCCAGCCATTCGGCGGCGGTAATCAGGCATCCGATGTCTCCGGGCCGGGCCAGGGTCAGGGTTTTCAGGAAAAAGTGCAGGTGCAGCCCGGCCAGACGGCTCGCCGGAAGACCCAGACCGGCCAGGGTGGTGGCGTACCAGTCCTTGGCCTCCCTGGACAATGCGTGGTGGCGGACATAGGGCGGATTGCCCAGGAACAGGGTTGGAGCCTGTACCCGAGTCAGAACGGTATCGCGATAGTCTTCCTCCCGTACCTCGAAACGGTGAATCAGTCGATGCCGCGCCACGGTGTCGCGCAGGAGCGACGCCAGCTCCGGCTCCCGCTCGATGGCGATCACGGTCGCTTCGGGAAACGCCGAAGCCGCCGCCAGGGCGAACCGCCCCGATCCGGCACCGGCGTCGACCACCCGGCCGGGGTTGGGAATTTTCTCGCGCGCCCACCCGACCATCGCCGCAACCATGGCCGGGGGCGTGAAGGTGATGCCGTTTCGTCGTCGCCAGTCTTTCGGGGCCGAGGCCAGAAACCGGACCTCCTCGGGCTGCGGTTCCGTCTCAGGACCCCGCCGGATCACGGGCTGCCCCGGTCCAGGGACACCCCCATCTCCCCGGCCAGGTCCTGGAGGAACTGCCAGGCCACGCGGCCGGAGCGTGCTCCCCGGGTCACCGACCATTCGAGGGCCCTGGCATGCAGAACCTCCCGGGCCATTTCCAGCCCGAACGCCTCGGCATAGCCATCGACGATGGCAAGAAAGGTCGGCTGGTCCAGGTTATGAAAGCCGAGCCACAGCCCGAACCGGTCGGACAGGGACACTTTCTCCTCCACCGCCTCACCGGGATCGATGGCGGTGGCCCTTTCGTTGTCGATCATCTCGCGCGGCATCATATGCCGCCGGTTGGAGGTGGCGTAGAGGATCACGTTGCCGGGCCGACCCCGTATGCCGCCCTCCATCACCGCCTTCAGAGACTTGTAATCGCTATCCTCCGTCGAAAAGGAAAGGTCGTCGCAGAACAGCAGGCAACGCCGGTCACTGGAGGCCAGAAGTCGCAGGAGGTCGGGAAGGGTCGGAATGTCCTCGCGCTCGATTTCCACCAGAGCCAGGGCCCGGGGCATCCGGGCGTTGACCGCACCGTGAACCGCCTTGACGAGGGAGCTTTTGCCGGTACCGCGCGCCCCCCACAGCAGCGCGTTGTTGGCCGGCAGGCCCTGGGCGAAGCGGAGGGTATTGTCGAGCAGAGTGTCCCGCTGCCGGTCGATGCCCTTCAAAAGATCGAGATCGATGCGGTTGACCCGAAGTACCGGCTCCAGCCACCCCCGTTCCGCTTGCCAGAGAAAGGCATCGGCGGTCCCCAGGTCGTTGGCGGGCACCGGCGGCGGAGCCAGCCGCTCCAGCGCCTCGGCGATGCGGAGCAGAACCGGCATTCGTTCCATCGCCGGGAGCTTCGAAGGGTCAACGTTTCGACTCATGAAATCGTGATTCTCGAACGGGTGGTTTGCCTTTGCAACTTCGAACGGTCCCGTTATATTCCGGCTGGCGTATCGGAGGAAAGGTTTTAGGAGTTGTTCGGAATGTCCCTCATCGCGCCCGCATATGCCCAGGCGGCAGGAGGTGCCGGTGCCGCCGGTACGTTTGAGTCTTTCGTACCCCTGATCCTGATTTTCATCGTCTTTTATTTCCTGTTGATCCGGCCTCAGCAGAAAAAGCTGAAGCAGCAGCGGGAAATGCTGGCAGCCATCCGCCGGGGCGACAGAGTCCTGACGGGGGGGGGTATCCTCGGTCTGGTGACCAAGATCGTGGACGAGCGGGAGCTGATCGTGGAAATCGCCGACAACGTCCGGGTCAAGGTTTTGCGCGATACCATCGCCACGGTTCTGACCAAGACCGAGCCGGTGAGCGGTGGCGGCAAGGAGCGGGCCGACAACGACGGGACAACCGGGGACGCGGCGACTTCCGATGGCGCGAAGGGGGCGGCGGCCGGCCTGAAGGACCTGCTGACCAAGGGCAAGTGAGCCGCCGGGCGGATTGACCAGACGGCCGCGAATACCGGACGGCAACAAACAACCGGGTGCCTGGGGACCATGCTCTATTTTGCGAGATGGAAAATCATTCTTGTGATGTCCGTGTGCGCGCTGGGCATTCTGCTGGCGCTGCCCAACGTTCTCAGCCGTGAGACGATCGCGAAACTGCCGAGCTGGTGGCAGCCGGTCAATCTAGGCCTCGATCTTCAGGGAGGATCGCACCTTCTTCTGGAAGTGGAGGTGAAGGCGGTTCTCGACGAGCAGTACGGCAATCTTCTGGAATCGGTCCGTTCGACACTGCGGACGGCCCACGCCAACTATCGGGGATTGGCCCTGCAACGGGACGAGGTGACGGTGACCCTCTCCGACCCCGAAACCCGGGATGCGGCCAGGAAGGCCCTGGGCGAGGCTGACCGGTCGGTGAAGATAACCGAATCGGAGGGTGGGGTCGTCCATCTCCGGTATGACGAGGAGTCTCTGCGTACCCGCCAGGACTCGGCCGTACAGCAGTCCATCGAGATCGTGCGCCGCCGCATCGACGAGCTTGGCACCCGCGAGCCGACCATCCAGCGCCAGGGGACCACCCGCATCATCGTCGAATTGCCAGGCCTGGACGATCCTGATCGGGTGAAACGGCTTCTGGGCAAGACCGCCAAGCTGGCTCTACGCATGGTGGATGATCGCACGCCGGTGTCCGAGGCCCAGGCCGGCCGCGTGCCGCCGGGTTCGGAACTGGTGCCGTCGGCGGAAGGCCGGGGAGCTTCTCATTACGTGCTGCGCAAGCGGGTGGAAATCGGCGGCGACATGCTGACCGACGCGCAACCGACGCTCCAGGACGGACAGCCGGTGGTCAACTTCCGTTTCGACACCCTGGGCGGCAAGAAATTCGCCAAGCTTACCCAGGAGAACGTCGGTCATCTGATGGCCATCGTCCTGGACGGCAAGGTAATCAGCGCACCGGTGATCCGCGAGCCGATCCTGGGCGGGTCCGGTATCATCTCCGGCAGTTTCACCACCCAGTCCGCCCACGAGCTGGCGCTTCTGCTGCGGGCCGGGGCCCTGCCCGCCCCGTTGAAGGTGCTGGAGGAACGCACGGTCGGCCCCGGCCTCGGGGCCGATTCCATCCGTGCCGGGGCCATCGCCAGCATTCTCGGCTTCGTGCTGGTGGTTGCCTTCATGGTGATCGGTTATGGCCTGTTCGGGGTGCTCGCATGCATCGCCCTGGTTCTCAACCTGGTGATCCTGCTGGGAGCGATGTCGGCCCTGGGCGCAACCCTGACCCTGCCCGGCATCGCCGGCATCGTGCTGACCATGGGCATGGCGGTGGACGCCAACGTCCTGATCTATGAACGCATGCGCGAGGAGTATCGTCTCGGGCGCACCCCTCTGAGCGCCATTGAGGCCGGATTCAAGCGGGCGTTCATTACCATCGTCGATGCCAATCTCACCACCCTGATCGCGGCGGCATTGCTGTTCCAGTTCGGAACCGGACCGATACGAGGCTTTGCCGTGGCATTGGGAACCGGTCTCATCACCTCCATGTTCACGGCGGTGATGGTGACCCGGCTGATGGTGGTTCTGTGGGTCCGTCGCACCAAGCCACAGGTTCTGCCGGTTTAGAACGGTTTCCGGTCGAGTGGGCTCGGTCGGAAACCGCGATAAGCCCGGGTGATATCCACACAGCAAACCAAAAAGCTGCTGGACTCGAAACACGTGCTCAAGCGAAGACGTTTATCTATGCATTCCTCTATGGTGCAGGGGCTGCCAAGATCGGGAAAGTTGTGGGTGCTGGAGCACAAGAAGGACAAAAGCTTATTGATTCTTTTCTGGAAAACACCCCGAAACTACGAGTCCTTAGGGAGTCAGTGGCTAAGATCTGCAAGTCGTCGGGATCACTACCAGGTCTTGATGGACGCAGACTACACGTTAGGACTGACCACGCAGCACTCAACACACTTCTCCAAGGTGCGGGTGCGATTGTCATGAAGCAAGCGTTGGTCTTGTTAGATACTAGGCTGCAGCAGTTAGGTATAGATTACAAGTTCGTAGCGAATGTGCATGACGAATGGCAGATTGAAGTAGCGGAAGACTACGCAGATATGGTAGG
>JBKACM010000178.1:0-5046 GCA_046269335.1 Alphaproteobacteria bacterium
TGAGCGCCCGCGCGATCGTTCGCGCGCAAGCCAAGGGGCCGGACGGCCCCGCCGGCGATTGAGGGCGTTGATCGGTCGCGATCAACGCGGATTGGTATAAGTTTGCGGCGTCCCGGGGGGTACAAGGTCGGAAGCCATGCTCAAGTCATCTGTTCTGGCGGCGGTCCTGTTGCTGCCGCTTGCCTCCACGGCCGCCAGGGCGGATGTCGAGGGTCTGCCCTGCGTCATTGACGGCAATTCCCTTGCCGTCGGCAGCCATCGCACCAATCGGGGTTGCCAGGGCGGCGTGGTAGTGCGGCTGTTCGGCGTCGATGCTCCCGACCTGGCCCAGACCTGCCGTGATGCCCAGAATCGCGAAGTCCTGTGCGGACGTGCCTCGGCCAGCAATCTTCTGGAAATGGTGAAGGGCAAGAACGTGGTCTGCAAGGGCAATGCCCGGGACGTTCAGGGCCGGGTCGTGGCCCTCTGCCAGATTGGTGACCGTGACATAGGGCGGGAGATGGTACGGCAGGGCTGGGCCATGGCGCTGTCCAGGGAATCCACCCTGTACGAACTGGACGAGGGGCAGGCGCACCGGGAAGGGGTCGGCCTGTGGCAGACGAAATTCGAGGTGCCGGCCGAATGGCGGCGCAGGAACAGCAAGTAGGGGGGGGTCTTCATGCCCATGCTCAAGATCCAGACCAACGTCACACTCGCTGCCGAAGCGGCCGAGGCCCTTCTGACCGAGGCTTCCCGGACGGTGGCGGGCACGCTCGGCAAGCCGGAGAACTACGTCATGGTGTCGCTGCAACAGGGACTTCCGATGATGTTCGCCGGTAGTTCCGCGCCCCTTGCCTATCTCGAACTGAAGAGCATCGGTCTTGCCGACGGCCAGACATCTCCGGCCTCGAAGGCTCTGTGCGCGCTCATGGACAAGGCCCTGGGGGTACCGCCCAGCCGGGTGTACATCGAATTCGCCAACGCTCCGGGTCGGATGTGGGGCTACAACGGCGGTACTTTCTAGTGGTCTGCGTCAGTGTAGTCCCGGTATCAGGGAGATTTTGAATGTCTTTGTTTCGCGTCATGATGTCTGTCGTCGCTGGGGGTGGCCTGCTGGTGGCCGCCCTGACTCCGGCCCCCGCCTGGGCCGCTGGCAAGAAGGCCGGTCCCGCCTGTTCCGCCGTAAGTTTCCGCCCGGTTCCGTCGGGCATGTCCGACGGCGAGCACGATGCTGGCCTCTACAAGTTCAAATTCGGCAAGGCCGAGGTCAAGGCGGTGGTCAAGGGGGGTGAGGCCCAGGACTATTACCTGACCATCAACGGCAAGCGCCCCGCCGCTCTGACCGGGGCTCTGCCGAAGGGTGCCGAGGCCTGCCTGCGGTCCAAGCATGTCAAGACTCCGGTGAAGACCCAGCAGAGCGGTGCCTGTACCGGGACGCGCTTTCGTGTCGTGGTCGATACCACCGGCAAGGATCGGCTGGTCACTTTCTTTGGTCTGAAGGGGGATGAGTGGCACATGTGCTCGGCCTCCAAAGGGTAGGCCGAGCCGCGTCGGCGAACGTTCCGGGTGTGGCCGGTGGCGTCTGGCCGCACCCGGGGTCGTGGCCGTCCGCGACCAGCCAGGAGTCGTTGCAATATAGGGCACTTCAAAAACCCTTCCCCTTGATGGGGGAGGGAGTTTTTGGAAGTGCCCTATATCGTGCCGAGACGGTGACGCTCAGACGCCGCGCGGAATGGCGCATTGAGCGCCCGCGCGATCGTTCGCGCGCAAGCCAAGGGGGGCCGGACGGCCCCGCCGGCGATTGAGGGCGTTGATCGGTCACGATCAACGCGGATTGGTATCACTTCCTGTCGCCAAGGAAGTTCGAGGTCGCAAGGATGCGGTGGAACTCGCGAAGCGCCTTCTCGCGGGCCGCGGGGTCGGGAAGGTCGGCGACGAACTTTTCATCGAACTTGGGCTGGCGCAGCAGCAACAGCACCCGATCCCGTCCCATGGTGAAGGCCCGTCCCTCCGGGAGCACGCCCGAAGTGCAGAACTGCACCAGTCTCTGGGCACGTACCCTGAGGGAGTCCGCTGGATTGTCGAGCTTTTCCAAAATCTGGTTATTGACCAGGAAATCGGCCACCAGCGAGTCCAGCTTTTCGGCCAGGGGGGCGGTCACGCGGCTCGGAAGCAACGTGGTTTCCTTGAGAAATCCGTATATCTGGGTGATTTCCAGCATGCGGGTCTTGGGCGTGCCCTGTAGGCCGACGATGTCCTCCATCCGCTGCGCCCTGCCGATCAGGGTCTCCAGGGTGGTGATGGTGAAATTCATCTGTTCCCGCCCCAGTTCGGTATCGGCCAGGGCAATCAGGAACCGGACCTGCTGGATGGCGGTCGGCAGATAGCTCGTCACCACCGTGATGGCCTCGCGCCGGCCGACGGCCCCTCCCTGAGGGAGAAAACGGCTGTAGCGCAGGGTGAGGGCCTCGGCGACGATGGAGCCGCCGTAAATCTCGTCGGCCGTCACCACCCGGCCGATAATCTGCCGAAAGGCCTCGATTTCAGCCGTCGGTTCGGATTTCACCAGGGGCTGAGTCGACTTGACCTGACGCTGGAACTGGCCTTCCAGTTCGGCGCGGGACTCCGGCATCCGACCGCTGCCGAGGCGTTGGTTGATGGCAGCCAGGAGGTCCGGAGAGGGCCGCCCACCCGCGGGAATCGCAAGCCGGCCGAGACTGAGATCCATGATCCGGAGCAGCATGGCCCCGAGATGCGGCACATTGCCGAACATCTCGCCGAGAACGCCGCGGGCCCCTAGCAGGTCCGCCAGCATCGCATCCAGCAGCGCCAGCGGGCGGTCGGACGTGGCCTTGTCCATTTCGCCCAGAACCATCTCGATCTTGCCCGTCCACGACCGTTTGTCGGCAAGGTCGCGGGACAGGGCGACATGGGCCAGGAAATCCCGCTCGGCCTCCGGTGCCGAGGCATCGATGCGCTTGACGGCTTCGGCGAAGCCAAGGCTCTTCACCTGCGGCAGGTCGGTCTTTTCGGAGGCCTTGCGGGCTCTTGCCAGTGCCTGGTCCAGAAGTCCGAACAGGGCATCCCGCCGTGCTCGCCCATCGGTACCGGTAGCATTGGCTTGCAGGGTGGAGACCTTGTCGACGGCGGTCTGGACGATGTCCATGTCCATCAGTCGCTTCAGTTCCCGATAGCTGCACAGAAGTTCTGTCGGCGTAAGCACGACGTCGTCCAGATACCTGGTAAACAGGCGGCCGATGGTCTGGCGGCTTGGCTGCGCGTAAAGTTCTGAAAGCGTTTCGCAGAGGGGGGCGGCGGTGATTTCGACCAGGGAGTAGTCCTTTTTCTTGTCGCCCTTCTTCAGCGACTCGAAAACGACCTCCTCGTCATAGCTGCCATCCGCCCGACGCTTTTCCCGTTGTATCCTGACGCCGTCGTTCTTGGGGTCCTTCACCAGCTTCTGGGCCTGCGCCTTGGCCTTGGCCTCGTCTTCGAAAAGGGTATCAACGATCCACCGATTGTCCCGGGAAATCTGTACCGCGAATTTGACAAACGCCACGGTTTCTACTCCAGCCGATTCACGCTCCCGACCTAGCCCGGCAGATCATGGGCGGGTGAAGGATTTCCTGTCAACCGCCATCCGGAGCCCTGGGGATCTGTTTACAGATATGGGTCACCCTGATATTGTCCCCTCGCGTCGTCGATGGGGACGGTCCTCCGGGGTTTGTCATGAAAATTCTCGCGTGCAATTCCAACCGTCCTTTGGCCGAGGCGGTTGCCGCCGCTCTCAACCTGAGCGTCACCAGGGCCACCGTGCGCCGGTTCTCCGATATGGAGGTTTTCGTCGAGGTGCATGAGAACGTGCGGGGCGAGGACGTGTTCGTCATCCAGAGCACCTCCTATCCCGCCAACGACAATCTCATGGAACTGCTGGTGACTCTGGATGCCCTGAAACGTGGGTCGGCACGGCGTACCACGGCGGTGGTTCCCTACTTCGGATACGCGAGGCAGGACCGCAAGACCGGACCGCGTACTCCCATCTCGGCCAAGCTGGTCGCCAATCTCATCAGCGTTGCCGGAGCCAACCGGGTCCTGACCCTGGATCTCCACTCCGGGCAGATTCAGGGTTTCTTTGATATCCCACTCGACAATCTCTACGCTGCGCCGGTCTTCACCAAGGACATCAAGAGTCGTTTCGACGGCGAGGACATCATGATCGTCTCCCCCGACGTGGGTGGCGTGGTGCGGGCCCGGGCGGTGGCGCGGCGGCTGGATGCCGATCTTGCCATCATCGACAAGCGGCGCGAGCGGGCCGGGGTTTCCGAGGTCATGAACATCATTGGCGACGTCAAGGGACGACGCTGCATCATGATGGACGATATCGTCGATTCCGCCGGAACCCTGTGCAATGCCGCCGTCGCCTTGCAGGAGGCCGGTGCCGCCTCGGTCCATGCCTACTGTACCCACGGCGTGCTTTCGGGCGGTGCAGTGGCGCGGGTCACGTCCTCGCCGCTGGAGTCCCTGGTCATCACCGACAGCATCCAGGCCACGGAAGGCGTCCGGCGGGCCGCCAATATCCGCCAGTTGTCCATCGCCCCCCTTATGGCCGAGTCCATTCTTCGTATCAGCGAAGAGCGTTCCGTATCCAGTCTGTTCGACTGATCCCACCGGTATTCCGAATCGGAATTGCTGCATCGCACAACTCGCATGGCAGTGCGGCAATCCTGAAACAGACTTGCAACATATTTTCGGTAGGATTCGAACCATCAGCCGGTGGGAGAGCGTTTCCGCCCACCGACCCGGGATGGAGGCAGCCATGACCACGAGAATGTTCATCGCCAATGTAGGCCGCAAAATCGAGTTGTGGGAGGCTTTCGAATCGCCCCGGGAAGCTGCCGTGTGGATCATTCTGGCGCTGTTGCTGCTCATGCTTGCCGTTGCCGCCCCGGAGTTGGGGGCGGGCGTCGGCTGAATGGATGGGCTTTACCAGTGATACCAGCGAGCCGATGAGTTGACTCATCGACTCGCTGGTAAAGCCTGAGCGGCGCTTGAGCGGCCGTCTGTGCA
>JBKACM010000179.1:0-5029 GCA_046269335.1 Alphaproteobacteria bacterium
TCTCTTGAACCGGCAGGCCCTTCATTTCATCGCACGGGGCCGGACGGCCCCGCCGGCGATTGAGGGCGTTGATCGGTCACGATCAACGCGGATTGGTATTATCCCGTCTGCGCGTGTTTGCCAGTTCCGTCAGGTATGGTGGCCTGTCGTCGCCGCGGGCCGCAGTTCCTGGACCACTTCGGGACGAAGCCCGAGTCGTTCGAACATCGCCTTGTCGCTGTCCTGGACCGGGTTATCGGCGGTCAGAAGCCTTTCCCCATAGAAGATGGAGTTGGCCCCGGCAAAGAAGCACAGGGCCTGGGCCTCCTCGCTCATCCCGCCCCGCCCGGCCGACAGGCGCACCCGCGACTGCGGCATCAGGATCCTGGCCACGGCAACGGTGCGCACCAGTTCCAGCGAATCGATAGGCGGAAGATCCGCAAGCGGCGTTCCGGGGATCGGCACCAGGGTATTGATGGGCACGCTCTCCGGTGGCGGGGTCAGGTTGGCGAGGGTTATCAGCATCCCGGCGCGATCGACTCGGGACTCCCCCATGCCGATGATCCCGCCAGAACAGACCTTGAGCCCGGCGGCGCGCACCGTACTCAAGGTGTCGAGTCGGTCCTGGAAACTGTGGGTCGTAATGACCTCGCCGTAATACTCCTCCGAGGTATCGATATTATGGTTGTAGTAATCGAGCCCCGAGTCCTTCAGCCTCTGGGCCTGCTCGCCGGTCAGCATGCCCAGGGTTACGCAGGTTTCGAGTCCCTCGCCCTTGACCCCGGCAATCAGGTCCATGAGATGCGGCAGGTCTCGATCCCGAAGGCTCCTCCAGGCGGCTCCCATGCACAGGCGGGTGGCACCGGACTCCTTGGCCCTGCGGGCGGCGGCGATGACTTCTTCCTGAGGCATCATCTGGGTGGCCTCGATCTTGGCCTCCTTGTGATGGGCGCTCTGCCCGCAATAGCCGCAGTTTTCCTGGCACCCGCCGGTCTTCACCGAAACCAGGGTGGAAAGCTGAATCTCGTTGACGTCCCAGTGGCGACGGTGCACCTCGTGTGCCCGGTGCAGCAGGTCGTTGAATGGCAAGGTGAATAGCCCGAGAACCTCCTCCCTGGCCCATTCCGGCCGCAACCCGCCGTCATGGTTCGCATCGTTGGCGGCGACGGAACTGCTGTTCATCTCGGTAGTCCCCTTTCTCTTCTCTTTTCAGGTCGGCCCGGTCACGAAAGCCTCGATGGCGTCATAGGCGCGATCGAGCTGTTCGGCGGTGATGCAGTAGGGCGGCAGAACATACACCACATTTCCAAGCGGTCGAAGCAACAGTCCCCTGCCCAGGAAAAAAGCCTTCAGTTTCGGACCGACAGCGGCGTGATACCCCTCTGTCTCCCCTGACACGACATCGATGGCCGCGACGGTACCGGTGACCCGGGCCCTGGCCAGCCCCGGTATCCCGGCCAGGGAGGCCATCCGGGCACGATGATGGGACTCGATGGCCACGATCGCCTCGGCGGTCGAGGGAGACAGGGTCAGGTCCAGGGAAGCCAGAGCCGCCGCGCATCCCAGAGGGTTGGCGGTGAACGAATGACCATGGGCGAACGCCCTGTCGAAATCCTCTGCCTGGAAGGCATCGTAGATCGAGTCGCGGCATACGGTAACCGCCATGGGCAGGAATCCACCGGTCAGCCCCTTGGCCAGACAGATCAGATCCGGGGTCACCTCCGCTTTCTGGCAGGCGAACAGCGCTCCGGTACGACCGAATCCGGTCATGACCTCGTCCAGAATCAGCAGCATGCCGGCCGAGCGAACCCTGGCGGCCACCTGAGCCACGAATTGCGGTCGGCACATGCGCATACCGGCCGAGCCCTGAATCAGAGGTTCCAGAATCAGGGCAGCCCCCTCGCCACCAAAACGATCCAGCCAGGAATCCAGAGCCGCCAGGGCCCCGGCCTCCTTCGACTCCACCTCGTCGTCGCCGTCCCAGGTGGCAGGAAACGGCAGCATCTCCACCGCGAACATCATGCCGGCGAAGGGCGCGAAAAAACCGGAACTGCGACCGGCGGACATGGCCCCGACGGTATCGCCGTGATAGCCGCCCTCGAAGGCCAGGAACCGGGTCCGCCGCCGTTGGCCCAGGTTGTGCCAGTACTGGGCGGCGATCTTCAGCGCCACCTCCACGGCGGTGGAGCCGTCGTCGGAATAGAACACCCGGTTCAGGTCCCCCGGCAACAGGGCCGCAAGCCGTCCAGCCAGTTCCACCGCGCCCGAGTGGGTGAAGCCGGCGAAGATCACCTGCTCCAGGACATGCGCCTGGGCGGCGATGGCTCCCGCGATGGCGGGATGGGCGTGACCGTGCAGGGTAACCCACCACGAGGAAATCAGATCCACGTATTCCCGACCGTCCTCGCCGTAGAGAATCGCTCCGCGGGCGGCACGGACCGGCACCGGAACCGGCGCGGTGCGAGCCTGGGTGAAGGGGTGCCACACGTGGCGCTGGTCGGCGGCTGAAAGATCCAAACGGGGCCTCCGTGACATGGCATTCCTGACCGGGTGCGCCCCCCGACTCGGACCACGGCCTTCGGGCAAGCGCTCGAAAGGGGACCTATTTTCCCGGTGTGCTGGCCTTTATCTGGTGGAAGGTCTCGACGAAATCCTCGTCATGCAGACCTTGCAGCAGGAAGGGGCGGCCCGTCTCCCGGAAGTTGAACAGAACGCTGTAGATGCTGGTCTGATCCGTCAGCCACTCCGCTCCGCCCCCCGACCATACCCAGTCGATATAGCGGGCCACCCGTCGCAGAAAATCCAGGGTTCGAACCGAATGATTGAGGACCATGATGTCTATGGAGACATATTCTCCGGGTTGCGCCGCCGGTGTCCTGGGAACGGAGATGTCGTGATCGGCGAAACGACTGACGAAATCGGCTACCGGTCCCTTGATGATGATGTCGATATCCAGGAACAGGATCGTCCTCTGATAGTGGGCCAGGATCTCCGGAATCTGCATCAGCCGGTTGGAGGCGTAATAGGACGCATCTTTCCCGTAAAGCCGGCTGGTGGCGATGCGGTCGAAAGATACCGAAACCCGGCTCAACCGACGAAGCTCGGGCAATTCGCGCTCCAGAAACTCCGGGTCCGGGTTCATGATGTGGAGATGGAAGTGGTTGTCGCCGAGATGCCTCAGCAGACCCTCCGAGAACGAGGCCCAGTACCTCCGGAAGAAGACCGGATCGCAGGAGACGAACACCACCACCTGCACTTTGTCGTCGACGGTGCCCAACTCGCCCTCCAGGGGGCTCTTGAACTGGAACACCCGTGCGGGCAAAGCCTCGTGGAAGGCGCGGTCAAGACGGATCATTCTCTCGCGCGGGGTACCACCGAATCGCTGCACCCTCTCGAAACACCAGCGTGCCTCGTCGAATTTCCGGGCATGGCCGATGATGGAGAAGTGCCCCAGCATGGAGGCCAGTTCCAGATAGGCGAACGGAGCATCAGGAACCAGGGCGATGGCCCGGCGTAGCAGAGCCGCCGCCGGCCCGAAGTCATCCCCCTCCCAGGCCCGTCCCGCGCCGATCAGGGCTTCATAGCTCTCCTCGCGGGTGATCAGTGCCTTGTAGAACTGCCGGTCGGCAACGAAGTCCCGATCAATGACAGTGGTCATCTGTTTGAAGACGTTGCGCGCCGTGTTGTAGAACTCGCCATCGTCCGGCCGCTGCCTCCAGGCGGCGAACGCCTGTCTCGCGGACCTGAGCTTGGAAATCTGCATCAGGCAGATCCCCAGGGTGCGCCTGGCATCGGGAGAGTCCGGGTCCATTTCGACCACCTCTTCCCCGAACATGGCGGCTCCCGCCAGATCGCCGGCCTGATAGCGCTCCCGCAGGGCCATATCCAGAAGGACGCGCAGATTGTTGCGAGCCGTCTGGTTGCCAGGGTCCGCCGCATGCGCCTCGCGGGCCACCGGCAGCGCGGCACCCAGACCCCGATGATTGACGTGAAAGACGACCAGCGAGGTCAGAACCCGGATCAGGTTGGCCTGGGCGGCGTTCCGGACCAGGCGGGCCTGTTCCACCTCCTGGTTGAGCCTGTCCAGTTCGGAAGTATCCATGACACCCTTCGGAGGACCGTTCCGTCCCTTGGAAAACGGGAACCCTGAGGGAGCGGATGTAACCACGACCGCCCCTTGCCGGCAACCGCAAACGCCGGCAAGACCGGATGAAAATCGGAACGATAACGCGATGTCAGGCGGCGGGCTTGCGAGGCTCGAAGGGATGCATCAGCGCGACGAAGCGGTTATCCACGGACTGCAACCACTGGACCGCGACCCCAACCTGCCCCTCGACACCCGTCAGTCGCCCCTCGACCCGCGCCAACCGCTCTCCCTGAGCAGCCTGACCGTCCAGGAGCTTGATCAGCATCGTTTCCAATCGCGCCAGTGTAGTCTTGATATCGGCGATATCGCGTTCGGTATCACTCATGGCACTCTCCCGACTGCCGTTCCACTCTACCCCCTTCGGCGGTGGAAGTCACGCCATAGCATGCGGGTAGACTACTTCCCGGCCGCAGCCCCCCCTTCCGCACCCGACGGAGCCCCACCGGCTCCACCGCCACCGCCTCCACCGCCGCCGGTCGCCCCACCGGCAGCCGAACCGGACCCGCCGCCTGAAGGCAGATCGGGAGCAGCCACCCGGACGCAGCGGGGAGCACAACTGTATTCGTCGAACTGAGAACAGGCACTGTTGCCGCCGCACCCACGGGTAATGGACACGAAACGCTGCCCCTCCGGCACCACCACCACCGGAAGCGACAGTACCTGCTGCTGGTCGCCATCCAGAACGATCAGGGAGGACTCGCCGACGCCCACGGCCCGCAGCAACAGCAGGCGCGGCGAGGCCATCTGGGCCTCCAGCACCTTGGGATTGCTAATCATGACCGTGCCGGCATCTTTCGCAAGCCGCAGCGATGTCGCCTTGTCCAGGGTGATTCGCAAAATATCGGCGGCAAGCCCGAAAGAACTCGACATCAGGGCAGACACGAGAACGACCAGACCTCCGAT
>JBKACM010000180.1:0-5021 GCA_046269335.1 Alphaproteobacteria bacterium
ATGTTGACGGTGATGCCGCCGGTGACCTTCAGGGAGAAGTCGCCGGTCGGGGGAACCCCCAGCCCCACCCAGGCACCGCCAGCACCACCCAGCGCGGGCGTACCGTCAGCGCCGGCAGCGGCGGTCGGGTCGGCCGGAACCGACGCGATCCGCAGTCCGTTGGCCTGAACCGAGGACAGGGTGGAAATGGTCGCGCCCGCCGCATCCATGGCCTGGGTCGCGAGGGCCTTCGCCTGGCTGACCAGGTTGCTCAGGGCCGAGATCGCCGTGGAGGCGGCCTTCAGGGTCTGGAGCGCCTGGCTCACCGCATCCATACGGCTGCTGAGGTCGGATGCCCGGTTGTTGAGCGCCGCGGCCGTGAAGAAGCTGGTCGGGTTGTCGATGGGGTTGTTGACCTTCTTGCCGGTCGCCATCTGTTCCTGGGTCATGTCCTGCAACATGCTGGTGTTTTGCAGGGCCAGGAGGTTCTGCCGCATAGCGGAAGACAGGGATATCGATCCAGACATAGTCCTTACTCCTTCTCGAGTAACCTTCGTATTTGACAAGCCATTTCTAGCTCCGCCAGAGAGCTTGGCACAAACATGGACCCCATACAAGCCAAATTTTTGGCGCACCCGGACCACTGTTTCGGGATGCGACGGTCCTGTCCGAGTCAGACAGGAACCCGCTCAGTTCCGGCCGCTGGTACCGCCCAAATCGGCGCGCCGTCACGCGGCCCTCACCACATCCACAACCAGCCGCATGCCAACCGCGGCCAGCGCACGCTCGACCTGTTCCAGCTTGGATGCGTGGCACAGGTCCAGCAGCCTATCTACCTGCATCATGTGACATCCGAGCCGCCGCGCCAGTTCCGCCTTGCCAATGCCGCCATCGCGCATGGCTGTGTAGAGACCGGTTTTGGCTGCACCCAGAGCGGACAGTGGAACGAGCCGCTCCCCCGGTACCTGCGCCGACGCTACCGGGATAGGGTCGCGCCTACTGACGTAGATGGATAGCGCCGTTTCCAGCGCGTCCTCAGCCATTGTCGCAGCTTCATCCTCGGTGTCACCGCATGTGATCGCTTCCGGCACGTCACGGAACGTCACGGTAAAGCCGCCTTCGGGCTCTGGCGTGAAAATAGCGGGATAGGCGAGCATTAACGATCCTCCTTGATGCCAAGCTGGTGCTTGATGGCGTTCACGGTTCCCGCTGGGATTTCCTTGCGTCCGTGGCGTGGCAGCACCGACGCCCGCCCACCCAGGAACACCTTGGTGTGCCGCTTGCCCTCTTCGAACCGGGCCCCCTGCTTCGCCAGCCAGCGTTTGAATTCGTCGTGCGTCACGGACCTAACATATCTGTTAATGCGCACATGATCAACATTAATGTTGACTCGCCATGCGCCAACCGCGCCACTGTCAATTATGATAAAAGATATATAGCTGGCGAAAAATCTCAATCGCCGGGCGGGGCCGTCCAGCCCCTTGACTTGCGCGCACACGGGTGCGCGGGCGCTCAACGCGCCAGTTGTTCCTGTTTTACCCGAATATAGCGTCCTATTCCTATTTTCACCCCGAATCGCAATATCCTCAGAGCCCGAATCCCGGACCACCGTCATTTTCCATCGTCAACACCTTGCCCGGGTTCATCAGCCCCCTGGGATCCAGGGTCCGCTTTATGTCCCGCATCAGGCGAAGTTCCAACGGACTCCTGGTGCGAACCAGTTCCTCGCGCTTGAGGCGACCGATGCCATGCTCGGCCGAAATGCTGCCACCAAGTTCGACGACGATATCGTGGACAAGACGACTGATCCGCGGCCACTCGGCCAAAAACAGGGTTTTGTCCATACCCACCGGCTGGCTGACGTTGAAGTGAACATTGCCGTCTCCTACGTGGCCAAAGGCGCACACCCGTACCCCGGACATCGCCGACTCCACGACCCGGGTTGCCCTGTCCAGAAAAGCCGGCACCCTCGAAACTGGCACCGATACGTCGTGCTTGATGCTCCCTCCTTCGTGTTTCTGGGCTTCGGGAAGACCCTCCCGAATCCGCCACAGGGCAGCGGCCTGGGTCAGGCTCTCCGCGATCACGGCGTCGGCCACCTGTTCCGCCTCCAGTGCCGCCGTCAGCAGGGATTCGAGTCCCTCCCGAAGACCATCCCCAGGACGGGAAGAGGAGACCTCGATCAGGACGTACCACGGATACGCCCGACCGAACGGGTCACGCACGCCCGGGATGTGGCGGCAACAGAACTCGATGCCAAGTCGCGGCATCAGCTCGAACGCCGTCACCGAGTCGCCGGTTATGGCACGGGCCCGGAACAGCAGTTCCGGAATCTCCTCCAGTCGATTCACCGCGCACAGGGCCGTCTGCACCTCCAGAGGCCGTGGAAACAGTTTCAGAACCGCCGCCGTGAGAATCCCGAGCGTACCCTCGGCCCCCAGAAACAGATGTTTCAGGGCATAGCCGGTATTGTCCTTGGGCAGGGCCCGCAATCCGTCCCATACCTGCCCGTCCGGCAGCACTACTTCCAGGCCGAGCACCAGGGCGCGGGCGGTACCATAGTGCAGGACATTCAGCCCCCCGGCATTGGTGGAAAGCGCCCCGCCGATCTGACAGCTTCCAGCGGAAGCGAAGTTCAGGGGAAACAGACACCCGGCGGCGGCGGCGGCCTCCTGGACATCGGCCAGGATACACCCGGCCTCCACCGTCATGGTGCCGTCGATGGGGTCGATGGCGCGAATGCGGTTGAGCCGCCGGGTGGAGATGACGATTTCATCGCCGTGCCTGGACGGCACGCCTCCTCCCACCAGTCCGGTGTTGCCGCCCTGAGGCACCATGGCCACCCCGGCTGCCGCGCACAGAGCCACCACTCCGGCCACCTCGGCCGTCGTCGCCGGCAGGACCACCATGGCAGCGACCCCCTGGTACAGACCCCGCTCCTCCCTCAGGAAAGGAGCCATGTCCGCCGCTTCAGAAACGCACCCCCGCGGCCCCACCAGCCGGGCGATGGTCTCACGCAGCTCCGGAGTCATGCCCATCGATTGAATCCTCTTTCTGCCTTGTACCAGACCACGATCCGGCAATCACGGCGCAGCCGCCCGCCGCAGGCGATCATTGATGGCGCGCCCGAGTCCCTCCTCCGGGATCGGAGCCACGGCGATGGCCCTCGCCTCCCCGTGATCGAGCCGCCGCAGCATGGCGAACAGATTGGCGGCGGCCTCCGTCAGGTCACCCGTCGGACTGAGATCAAGCGCAGCCCCCGGGGTCCCGCCGAATCCCAGCAGAACCTCGCCCGGAGCAACGGAATCGACGTCCAGGCGCACCGGTCGCCCCGGCGCATAGTGGCGGAGCGACAGGCCGGGGGATCGCGGTCTTGCCTCTTCCGTCTCACCGGAAAGGAAAGCCACCGACCGGCCCACCACCATTTCGATCGCCTCCAGAGGCACACCCCCCGGCCGCAACAGAACCGGCGTCTCCCCAGAAAGATCAAGCACCGTCGACTCGAGACCCACCCGGCACGCCCCCCCCTCCAGCACCATGGCCACCCGATCCCCAAGAGAATCGACAACATGCTCGGCGGTGGTCGGACTGACGGAGCCGGAGCGGTTGGCGCTGGGAGCCGCCACCGGACGGGCAAACTCCACCAGAAGAGCCAGGGCCAGGGGATGATCGGGTACCCGCACCGCCAGCGTATCAAGTCCGGCCCCGGCCAGCAGGGATACGCCGCAACCGGCTCTGCGCCGCCCCACCAGGGTCAGCGGTCCCGGCCAGAACCGTTCCCCCAGCCGCAAAGCCAACGGACCAAGCTCGACCAGTGCGGCCGCCGCTTCCAGGTCGGTAACGTGGAGAATCAACGGATTGAAATGCGGACGATTCTTGGCCGCGAACACCGACGCCACCGCCCGATCCTGAAGGGCATCCGCCCCCAGCCCGTAGACGGTTTCGGTGGGAAAGGCCACAAGCCGCCCTTCTCTCAGGAGAACGGCGGCCTTGACCGGGTCGGTTTCCCGGATCGGCATTCCGAAGGGAACTTCAGGCCCGCGCCGGCGTCGCAACCCCTTCCCCCTGGCCAAGGGCAGACAGCACCGCCTCGACAATATGGGGTGAGGTCAACCCGGCCATCTCGTGTTGGACACGCGGCGTGTGGTGTTCCAGGAACACGTCCGGAAGCGCGAGCGAGCGGAACCTGAGCCCCCGGTCCAGAAGCCCGGACTCAGCCAGAAATTGCATCACATGCGACCCGAAGCCACCGACCGCCCCCTCCTCCACCGTTACCAGAACCGCGTGACTCAGGGCCAGACGGCGGATCAGTTCACGATCCAGCGGCTTTGCGAACCTGGCATCGGCTACGGTGGTGGACAGGCCGCGCGCCGCCAGTTCCTCGGCCGCGACCTGGCACTCGGCCAACCGGGTCCCCAAGGACAGAAGCGCCACCGTCGTGCCCTCGGTCACGATACGCCCCTTGCCGATTTCCAGGGGCACACCCGTCGTCGGCAGGGCCGTGCCAACCCCCTCCCCCCGGGGATACCGGAAGGCGGAGGGCCGATCGTCGATGCGGGCCGCGGTCGCCACCATGTGAACCAGCTCGGCTTCGTCCGCGGGAGCCATGACCACGAAATCCGGCAGATTGCACAGGTAGGCAAGATCGAAGGAGCCGGCGTGAGTCGCACCGTCGGCCCCGACCAGCCCGGCCCGGTCGATGGCGAAGCGCACGGGCAGCCTTTGCAGGGCCACGTCGTGTACCACCTGATCATAGGCCCGTTGCAGGAAGGTCGAGTACAAGGCGACGAAAGGCCGATAGCCCTCACAGGCCAGACCGGCGGCGAACGTCACCGCGTGCTGCTCCGCGATCCCGACATCGAAGAAACGCGACGGGAAGCGCTCGGCAAAACGGTCCAGGCCGGTACCGGCCGGCATGGCGGCCGTAATGGCGACGATGCGGTCGTCGCGCGCGGCCTCCTCCACCAGCGACTGGGAGAAAACGCACGCGGCTTGATCACCGGCGGTACCTTGTTCGAGGAGATGGGGTTCTACTACGTCGG
>JBKACM010000017.1:0-19339 GCA_046269335.1 Alphaproteobacteria bacterium
CGGCCCCGCCGGCGATTGAGGGCGTTGATCGGTCACGATCAACGCGGATTGGTATGATACCATCCGCACGAAGTTTTAACTTCGTGCGGATGGTATGACGGTGACGTTGCTCAATATCCGGAAAAGGGCCATCACCTCGCCACGGCCTGACGCAGGGTCAGTTCCACCTTTACGCCCCCCGATCCGGATCGGCCCAGCGAAAGTTCTCCTCCGTACAAAAGGCAAAGATCGCGGACAATGCCGAGACCAAGACCACTGCCGGGAACCGTCTCGTCCAGTCGGACCCCCCGGGTCAGAAGCCTGGTCTCGGCTCCCTCCGGCATGCCGGGGCCATCGTCTTCAACCGTCAGGACCAGACGCCCATCCCCTACGGTGCCAGCACGTACCACCACCCGGCTGGCGGCCCATTTGCAGGCATTGTCCATCAGGTTGCCCAGCATTTCCTCCAGATCCTCCCGTTCGCCGGCAAAGACCAGATCCTTCTCGACATGGGTCTCGATCCGGAGTCCCCGTTCGGCATACAGACTGAGCAGGGTCCGTTGAAGTGCCGTCACGACCTCCGCCATCTCGGTCCGCCATCCCGGTATGCCACTGGCCGCCGCCGCACGGGCACGGCTGAGATGATGATTGACCGAACGCAGCATCCCATCCAGCCGTTCGCGAACCAGGGGAGCCTCCCTGCCATCGAGATCGTTGGCGATCACCGCCAGGCCAGTCTTCAGAGCATGGGCCAGATTTCCAGCCTGGACCCTGGCCCGGGTGACCACCTCTTCTCCATGGACCAGCAAGTGATTGAGATCCTCCACCAGTGGCCGAACTTCGGCCGGCATAGCGGTATCAAAGGACCTGCGCTTCCCACTCCGTATTTCCGCCAGTTCGGCCCGTAACCGCTCCAGGGGCCGCAGCCCGATGCTGACCTGTATCGCCGCGGCCAGGGTCAGCACCAGGACCAGGGTCGCCAGGGACAACGCCAGGGTCCGATCAAACTCGTGCTGCACCTGGTCCAGAGAGGCCTGCGACTCCGCCACCGCCAGTCGCACCCAGGCATCCCTCCCGGGCAGACGCACCGATCGCTCCAGTACGACCAAGGGAATACCGTCGGGTCCGGGAGCAATGTGACGATGCTCATCGCCGTCAGTCAGGGCATCGGGCGGCAGCCTCAATTCGGCATCCCACAGCGAGCGGGAACGCAACAGCGGCTGGGACTCCGTCGCCACCTGCCAGTACAGACCGGACAGAGGCCTGAGGAAACGCGGATCGCTCAACGGACGAGCCAGAGTCACCTGCCCGGATCCGGAAGCGTCCAGATTCGCCGCAAGCTGGTCCACGTGATTGGACAATTCCCGATCGAAACGCCGGCGAAGCTGGGTCTCGAACAACCCGGACAGCAACAACCCGGCGATGGTCAGCGCCAGCAGGACCGACACCGCCCCTCCCACCAGAAGACGAAAGCGCAGCGAATACGGCTGGGTGGGATCACGCCGGAGCATCGACCCGATAACCCAGACCCCGTACCGTCGCGATGACGCCCTCCCCCAGCTTTTTCCGCAGACGGGCGATAAAAACCTCGATGGTGTTGGAGTCGCGATCGAAGTCCTGGGCATAGATGTGCTCGGTCAGTTCGGTTCGGGTCACCACCTGCCCTCGCTTCATCAGCAGGTAAACCAGGACCCGGTATTCGTGCGCGGTCAGTCCCACCGGCTTGCCCTCCAGAGTTACCCGCGCCGTCCGGGTATCGACCACGACATCACCGCAAATCAGATCCGGTGAGGCTACCCCGTGGGTGCGACGGATCAGTGCCCGGAGCCTTGCCAGCAATTCCTCCATGCGGAACGGCTTACTCAGATAATCGTCGGCCCCCGCATCGATGCCCACCACTTTGTCGTGCCAATGATCACGGGCGGTCAGAACGATCACCGGCACCGCCAGGCCGGTCCCGCGCCAGTATCGCAACACCGACAGCCCGTCCACCTTCGGCAGACCAAGATCCAGAATGACCGCGTCATAGGGCTCGGTCTCGCCCATAAACCGCCCCTCCTCCCCATCGGCGGCATGATCCGGGGCGTAACCCGCACCCTTGAGGGCCTGGAGCACCTGAAGACTGAGCACCGGATCGTCCTCGACCACCAGTATCCGCATCACCCATCACCTCCGTGGTGCCGTCCACGGCGTGCCCGCCGTAGCGTCAAGGATCACCTTTATGATCCTGCCGTCCGGGGCGCGTATCTTCACCTCGTAGACAACCACAGGCCCGTGGTCGGCCTCCAGTTCGACATCGATCACCTCCCCCGGATGATCGCGTCGGACCACTTCCAGAATATCCGCCAAAGGCCGGATCCGCCCCTCCAGAGCCGCCGCCCGGACACGATCGTGATCCGGCCCCGGGCCATAACCGTGGTCGTCGTCATCCCCGGCGGACACGGGAACCATCCACCCGAAAATTCCGGCAACCAGGGTACAAATCAGAAGACGTCGACGCATCGCAAGTCCCCGGAGCGGAAGGGATCCCCAACCGGGAAACGGCAACCGTGCGGCGGCTGGATGAACTGCGGGGAGGCTAACATTCGCCGGCTGAACCGGAAATGAACGATACCGAAAAGCCGATGAGCGGAACCCGCTCCGCATGAAGTCAAAACTTCATGCGGATGGTACAATACCGGCGAGCACAATATTTGACACGTCGTCCCCCTTGTGCGCCGGTATCAAGCGGCCATTGCGGCCGCGGCCAAGCCCACGGACGTGGGCACCCGGCCAGGGACCATACGATGAGCCGATTTATCGGCTCATCGGTATAAGCGTCACCGTCTCGGCATGACGGACTAAAATTCATCTCCAGCCCACATTTCCCGGCTGAAGCGGGTCACGCGGTCCCGTCCGTCTTCCTTGGAACGATACATGGCAACGTCGGCAAACTTGACAACCTGCCAGGAACGGTCGCTGTCCGTCGGGAACTCGGCGACGCCGATACTCATCGTTTTCTCCAGAACCGCTCCCGAGGGCAGTGTGAACGGCGTTGCCGCGCAAGCAGCCCGGATCTTTTCGGCAATCATCGCCGAATGGCCCTCCGTCACGTCCATCAACAGCACCAGAAATTCCTCGCCGCCGAACCGGACCAGAATGTCGGCCTGACGGATGGTACTCCTGATTCGATCCGCCACCTTGCGCAGAACCTCGTCCCCCGCATTGTGGCCATGTCGGTCATTGACCTGCTTGAAATAGTCAACGTCGCACATCAGCACACCGATGCGGCTCTCACGGCGCATGGCCCCGGCGCACAGACTTTCGATGTACTGATCCAGGAAGCGACGATTGTGTGTGCCCGTCAGCGGGTCGGTAAGCGCCGACTGGCGCAACGACGACAGCAGGCGTTTGGCCTCAATGACCGGAATCGCTTCCTTGATGTACTGTTCCGCCCGAGAAACACGGCGACAGGCTTCGGTCGATTCCGCCTCGCTGGCGAACGACGGAAACAGGAACTGAATCACGCCGATGGCACCGCCACTGACCGTCAGAGGGACGCAGATATGCTCCCCCTTTTCCTGGAAATGGAAATGCCGGCAAATATTCGGAAACGTGCTGGAGGCGATGCGATGGCCGGTGCGGCGTGCCTTGCACAGGGCACAATCCTCCAGCACCGAACGATCGCATCGTATGTCGTCGTTCTGGAACTGGGGCGGATAGACGACGGTCATGCTGCCCACCGCCTGGTTGATCTCGTAGAACACGCAGTCGGCAAGACCAAGCTCCTGCACGAATACGTCGGAAAGCCGCAGATACACTTCCTCCAGGGTATCGTCTTCCTCGATCACCTTCTTGAATCGCGTCAGACGGCTGACGGCCTCCATCAGGGAATTGAATTCCGTGGACAGGATTCCGATCTCGTCGATGGAGGTTATCGCCACCCGCTTGGAAAGGTCGATGTCGTGCCCGCCGGATGCGATTTCTCGTAATCCGGCAATGACCCGGGTCAACCGGGTGGTGATGCTGCGCCCGATAAGAGCGGCGATAGCCAGAATGACCATGGCGACAACCAGCATCCCTCCGCCGGACAGCCACCGGATAGCATTCAACTCCGCGCGGACGTCATCCATATAGATGCCGCTGCCGACGACCCAGCCCCAGGGCTCGAACAGCTTGACGAAGGAGACTTTTTCAACCGGCAGCTTGTTTCCCGGCTTCGGCCAGAGATACCTGACGAACCCGCCTCCCCTCTGCTGGGCAAGTTCCACGAAGTCGCGAAACAGGTACTTGCCGTTCGGGTCCTTGAAATCGGTCAGATCCTTGCCCTCCAGATCCGGAAAGATCGGGTGCAGGACCATTTTCGTTTGCAGGTCGTTTATCCAGAAATACTCTTTTTCGTGGTACCGAAGCCCACGAAGAACGGCGACGGCCTGGGTCTTCGCCTGTTCCTCCGTCATCCCCCCCTTGTGAACCTGCCCCTCAAGCGAAACCAGTACGCCATGGGCTACCTCCACGACATTCTGTGTCGCGTTCATACGCCCATCGACGATACGGGATTCAACCAGGGGAATATAGTAACCGAACGTGGCGATCATCATGAAGACGACGCTGACGGCGGTGATCGCCATCACCTTCGGGAGAATCGCCCAGGTCGAAAACCTCAGGGAAAGACGCATCGCCATCGCCGAACGCTCCCGCACGGCCGACCCCCCCGATCCGTCAGAGCGGGAAGGAACAACACCACCGGCGCGAGGCCTCGTGCCGCTGGGGTCAGTTCGAACCGGCCTCGTCTTCGTCTGCAACCGGCCCAGAATCGAGGCCCTTGGCACTGGGATCCCGGTCCACCAGTTCGATGACGGCCATCGGTGCACAGTCACCGTAACGGAAACCAGCCTTCAGCACCCGGCAATACCCACCGGCGCGCGTCTTGTAACGATCCACCAGGGTGGTGAACAGCTTCTCGACCACGACCTCGTCCCGGATGGCGGCAATGCCCTGCCTGCGGGCGTGCAGCCCCCCCCGCTTGGCCAGAGTGATCAACCGTTCGGCAATGGGCCGCAGATCCTTCGCCTTGGGGAGCGTGGTTCGAATCTGCTCGTGCTTGAACAGAGCCGCGACCATGTTGCTGAACATCGCTTTGCGATGACTGCTGGTCCGGTTCAGCTTGCGGCCTTTGACACCATGACGCATGGTTAGCTCCCCTGTCCTGGCCTCGCTCACGAGACCGATTGCCCAGCCCCCGCCGCATCGCCAACCCACGCCTACGGGCGCGACAGGTACGGAAGTCATCACGCACGCCCCAAGGGGTCACCCGGGTTTCGTGCCTATCCTCCCCTCCCGGGGAGGTAGAAAGACCCTAGCTCAGTAGGGCTCCTCCAGTTTCTTCGCAAGATCCTCAATGTTTTCCGGAGGCCAGTTCGACACCTCCATCCCAAGGTGCAGTCCCATGTGGGCCAGAACTTCCTTGATCTCGTTCAAGGACTTGCGTCCGAAGTTCGGGGTCCGCAGCATCTCCGACTCAGTCTTCTGCACCAGATCACCGATGTAGATGATGTTGTCGTTCTTCAGGCAGTTGGCCGAGCGGACCGACAACTCCAGTTCATCGACCTTGCGCAACAGATTCTTGTTGAACGGCAGCTCATCCCGCCGTTCCTCCTCGGCACTAGCCTGCGGCTCCTCGAAATTGATGAAGAGTTGCAACTGGTCCTGCAAAATCCGCGCCGCCAGGGCCACCGCGTCCTCCGGGGGTACCGAGCCGTCCGTTTCCAGAGTTAGGGAAAGCTTGTCGTAATCGGTGACCTGACCAACCCGGGTGTTTTCTACCTTGTAGGATACCTTGCGCGCCGGACTGAAAATGGCGTCCACCGGAATGAGACCAATGGGCGAGTCCTCGGCGCGATTCTGACTGGCGGGAACATAGCCCTTGCCGCTGTTAGCCGTCAGCTCCATGCTGAGAGTCGCACCCTGATCCAGAGTGCAGATGACCAGCTCGGGGTTCATGACCTCGATGTCGTGACCGACCTCGATCATCCCGGCCGTAACCTGAGTGGGACCCGACGCCCGCAGAAGCATGCGCCGGGGCCCTCCACCGTGCATGCGCAACGCCAGCGTCTTGATGTTGAGGATGATATCGGTGACATCCTCCCGGACCCCCGGGATCGACGTGAATTCGTGCTGAACGCCCTCGATCTGTATCGCCGTGACCGCCGCGCCCTGCAACGAGGACAACAGCACGCGCCGCAGGGCATTGCCGAGCGTCATCCCGAAACCACGCTCCAGCGGCTCCGCCACCACCGTTGCCGTCCTGGCTCCATCGGCTCCAAGCTCGACACTCAACTTGTTGGGCTTTATCAGTTCCTGCCAGTTCTTCTGAATTACGGCCATGTTTACACACCCTGGGACCGAGCGGCGGCCCTGTGGGTCGCCTGACACTGGATTTCCCTGTAATGGAGTCCGTCGGAGTTCCCACCGGCGAATCCCGCCTGCGCCGACGGCGCGGGCCCGTCGATCAGACGCGCCGACGCTTGCGCGGCCGACAGCCGTTGTGCGGGATCGGCGTCACGTCGCGAATCGAGGAAATCGCAAAGCCAACCACCTGAAGCGCGCGGAGCGCGGACTCGCGGCCGGACCCTGGCCCCTTGACCAGCACGTCCAGCATCTTCATGCCGTGCTCCTGTGCCTTGCGGCCGGCATCCTCGGCCGCCACCTGGGCAGCATAGGGCGTCGACTTGCGCGAGCCCTTGAACCCCTGGGAGCCGGACGACGACCAAGCGATCGTATTGCCCTGTACGTCGGTGATCGTGATCTTGGTGTTGTTGAATGAAGCGCTCACGTGGGCGATACCCGACGTAATGTTCTTCCGTTCGCGCTTGCGCGTCTTCTGTGCTGGCTTCGCCATATCTGACCCTGAAAGAAAATGCCCTGAAAGGGACTACTTGGTGACTTTCTTCTTGCCCGCGATGGCCTTGGCCGGCCCTTTGCGAGTGCGCGCGTTGGTATGGGTCCTCTGACCGCGTACCGGCAGACCGCGACGATGCCGGAGCCCCCGATAGCACCCAAGATCCATCAACCGCTTGATATTCATAGCTGTTTCGCGACGAAGATCACCCTCAACCTTGTAGTCGTGGTCGATGATCTCGCGGATTCGCAGCACCTCGTCATCGCCCAACTGGTTCACACGCCTCGCCTCGGGCACCCCAACCTTGCGGCAGATCTCCGCTGCCTTGGACCGACCGATACCATAGATGTACGTCAGCGCAATCACGACCCGCTTGTTGGTCGGAATGTTCACACCAGCAATACGCGCCAAAACGGCTCTCCTCGATCACAACGACTGAACCCTACCCGCCCCCCAGGCAGGTCACCGGAGGCGGGTGATTATAGGGCGGTTCCCTTCGATGTCAACGGCGGTCCAACCGCCCGGAAACCGGCCCGCTCTTCCGATCCACCACGGGGATGCCGGAACCTCGGTCCCACCATCACCCCAGGTTTCTCCTTCTATTGCCCGATCGCCTTCTCAAGCTGAACCGTCACGTCGTCGATGGACGCCGCCCCATCAATGACCCGCAGCAGCCCCTTCTTCTCGTAATAGGGCAGCAACGGCGCGGTCTGGGCGTGATAGGCCTCCAGGCGCGAAACCACGGTTTCAGCGTTGTCGTCCTTGCGCCGGATGAACTCGGTGCCGCCGCAGGAGTCGCACTTGCCGTCAACCTTGGGCTTCTGGAACTTGTCATGATAGCCGGCACCGCACTTGGCGCAGCTGAAACGTCCGGTGATACGCTCCACCAGCATGGTGTCGGGGACTCGGACTTCGATCACGCAGTTCAGCGCGATCTTTTTTCCGGTCAAAAGCCCATCCAGCGCTTCCGCCTGCGGAACCGTGCGCGGAAAACCGTCAAGAATAAAGCCATTGGCGCAATCGGGCTGGTCAATTCGTTCGGAAATCATCCGGATGATAATATCGTCCGAGACCAGCTTCCCAGCCTCCATGACCGCCTTGGCCTCTTTCCCAACCGCCGTCCCGGCCGCCACGGCGGCACGGAGCATGTCCCCGGTCGAAAGCTGGAGGATTCCGTAGCGGTCCTGCAAAACCTTGGCCTGAGTACCCTTCCCGCCCCCCGGAGGACCCATCAATATCAGCCTGGTTCCCTTCATCCCCGTTTCCCCCTCAGTTTTGCCTTCTTGATCAAGCCTTCATACTGGTGCGCAAGCAGATGGGATTGAACCTGCGCCACCGTGTCCATGGTCACGGTCACGACGATCAGGAGACTCGTTCCACCGAAATAGAATGGCACCGCCATTCGGGAAATCAGAATTTCCGGCAGAATGCTGAGAACGACCAGATACGCGGATCCAAGAACCGTGAGGCGGGTCAAAACGTAGTCGAGATAATCCGCCGTGTTCTTTCCGGGCCGGATGCCCGGAACAAACCCGCCGTACTTCTTCAGGTTGTCCGCCGTGTCCTGGGGATTGAATACCACCGCCGTATAGAAAAACGCGAAAAACAGTATCAGAAACGCATAGAGCCCAAGATACAGCGGATGCCCTCGACCCAGCATCGTCGTCATCGTCACCAGCCACTCCGGCCCGCTGCCCGCCGAAAAACTGGCGGCCGTCATCGGCAGCAACAGGATGGAACTGGCGAAGATCGGCGGGATGACCCCCGAGGTATTCACCTTCAGAGGCAGGTGACTGCTCTCACCGCCGTATACCTTGTTCCCCTGCTGCCGTTTCGGATACTGGATCAGAATCCGGCGCTGGGCTCGCTCCACATAGACGATGACCGCCACCACCCCCACCGACATCAACAGCAAGCCGATGATGGCAAACGGCGACAGGGCTCCGGTGCGCCCCAGATCGAGCGTTCCCACCAGAGCCTGGGGCAGGTTGGCAACGATCCCGGCAAAGATGATCAGGGACGTGCCATTGCCGACGCCGCGGGACGTAATCTGCTCGCCCAGCCACATCAGGAACATGGTCCCGCCGACCAGGGTCACGACCGCCGTGAACCGGAAGAAGAATCCGGGTTGCGCCACTGCCGGGCCAACGCTGGAACTCATGCTCTCAAGACCGGCGGAAATACCATAGGCCTGCATGGCGGCAATCAGAACCGTCAGGTACCTCGTATACTGATTGATCTTCTTCCGTCCGCTTTCGCCTTCCTTTTTCAGGGCCTCAATGGTCGGCGACACCGTCGTCATGAGCTGAAGAATGATCGACGCGGAGATGTAGGGCATGATGTTCAGCGCAAATACGGTCATGCGCTGCAATGCCCCGCCGGCCAGCATGTCGAACATGCCCAGGATCCCGCCGGCATTTTGGCTGAAGACGTCCTTGAGAACGTGGGGATCAATCCCCGGCAACGGAATGTAGGTCCCCAGCCGATAGACGACCAGCGCCCACAACGTGAACCAAAGCCTCCTCTTCAGCTCCGTGGCCTTGGACAGAACCCCGAAATTGAGATTTGCGGCCAACTGCTCCGCTGCGGACGCCATCCGGAATTTCGCCTTTCGCTCAGGACGCCGTCGCCGGCCTCGCCGATTCGGCGACAATCACTTCCCCGCCGGCCTTGGCCACGGCATCCTTTGCCGCCTGGGAGGCCCCCGCGGCCTCAACCCGCAACTTCACCTTGATCTCGCCCTTGGCCAGCAGACGAATGCCGTCACGAGCATGGCGGATAAGACCGCAAGCAACCAGGGATTCGGCCGTCACCGGCTGCGCCGGATCAATCCGGCCGGCCTCCACCGCCGCCTGGAGCCGCCCCAGATTGACGACCACGTAGTCCCGGCGGAAAATGTTGTTGAAGCCGCGCTTCGGGAGCCTGCGGTAGATGGGCATCTGCCCGCCTTCGAATCCGTTGATGGCGACACCGGTGCGCGCCGTCTGGCCTTTGCCGCCTCGACCGCAGGTTTTACCCTTGCCAGAGCCGATGCCGCGCCCGACGCGCATCCGGCCCTTTCGGGCACCATCGTTGTCCCGGATCTCGTTCAGCTTCATCACACCGTCCCCTGTCCTCGGCGACACCGGAATCGAAGTCACCGACGCACCCAAACGCCCTCACAACCCGTCAACCCAACCCGTTATCGCGCCGGGTCTACCTCGATCAGATGGGCAACTTTTGCGATCATTCCTCGCACCGAAGGCGTATCCTCCAGCACTCGCTCCCTGCGAATGCGCCCCAGACCGAGTCCCTTCAACGTCGCAATCTGATCCTTCTTCCGCCCGCAACCGGAGTGGATCTGCGTCACCTTGACGGTCTTGCCGCCCTTCGCACTCTCAGCGCCCATCCGTCTCTACTCCCGCGCGGAAGTGGCAGCGGCCGAGACTCCGTCTCGCCGGCTGATGATTTCCCCGACCTTCTTCCCACGCTTGGCCGCAACCGCACGCGGCGACATCAGCATGTTCAGGGCATCAAAGGTCGCCTTGATCATGTTGTGGGGGTTGGTCGTACCAATGCACTTGGCCACCACATCCTGGACCCCCATGGTCTCGAAAACCGCGCGCATCGGACCTCCGGCGATAATCCCGGTTCCAGCTGCCGCCGCCCGCATCACCACCCGTCCCGCACCGTAGTGCCCACGAACGTCATGGTGAAGGGTCCTGCCCTCACGCAGCGGCACGCGAATCATCTCACGCTTGGCCTGCTCCGTCGCCTTACGGATAGCTTCCGGAACCTCGCGCGCCTTGCCGGAACCATAACCGACCCGACCCTTGGCATCTCCAACCACGACCAGAGCCGCGAACGAGAACCGACGCCCACCCTTGACCACCTTGGCAACCCGGTTGATGTGGACCAGCTTGTCCACGAACTCGTCATCGCGCTCCCGATCCCGATCCCGATCCTTCTCCCGCCCGCCGCGCTCGCCGCGCTCGCCGCGTTCGCCCCTGGGGGGCCGCTCGCCGCCTGGTGTCCGTGCCATCCGCGCCATTCCCTTCAGAAGTCCAGTCCACCCTCACGAGCCGCCTCGGCCAGGGCCTTGATACGTCCGTGGTACAGGAATCCGCCGCGGTCGAACACGACCTGCCGGATCCCCGCTGCGATCGCTCTCGCGGCAATCAATTTGCCGACCGCCGTCGCCGCCGCCTTGTCCGCTCCGGTCTTGATTCCGTCCCGCAGCTCCTTGTCCAGGGTCGATGCCGCGGCGAGGGTCCGCCCAAGCCCATCGTCAATCACCTGCACATAGATATGCCGGCCGGAGCGATGGACCGACAAGCGAGGGCGACCGCCACTCTTCTTGCGCAAACTCCACCGCGTCCGTTCCCTGCGGCGTGCCAGTATCTCGTTCGGCGTCTTCATTGCGGAGATCCCTATTTCTTCTTGCCTTCTTTGCGGAGAATCCACTCGTCGGAATACCTGACGCCCTTGCCCTTGTACGGTTCGGGACCACGATAGGCCCGTATCTCCGCCGCAATCTGGCCCACACGCTGTCTGGAAGCCCCCGATATGGTAACCGACGTCGGCGTTTCGCACTTCACCTGAACATCGGCGGGAATGGGATACAGCACATCGTGCGAATAGCCCAGCGACAGATTCAGGTTCGCGCCCTGTACCGCCGCCTTGTAGCCCACGCCGACGATATCCAGCTTCCGCGTAAAGCCCTCGCTGACTCCGACGACCATGTTCCGTATGTTGGCCCTGGTCGTTCCCCACATTGCCCGGGACCGTTTCGTCTCGTGGCGCGGCTTCACCCAGACCCGGGCATCCTCCACCACGACTTCGACCTCGTCGCCGACCGGCAGGGACATCGCGCCAAGCTTGCCACTGACCTCCACCGAACCCGCCGCCACCGAGACGGTCACGCCACCTGGCACGGGAACCGGATACTTTCCAACGCGCGACATTCCATCCTCCTCAGAATACCTGGCACAGGACTTCGCCGCCCACGTTGGCCTGACGGGCCTCGTGATCCGACATCACCCCACGCGGCGTGGACAGAATGCTGATTCCCAACCCATTGTATACCTTCGGCAGATCGCCAACCCTGGAATACACCCGCCGGCCCGGAGTCGATACCCGGTGAATCTCCCGGATCACCGGCTGCCCTTCCGCGTACTTGAGATCCACCCTCAGTTCATCGAGCCCCGGTCGGACCGCCAGGCACTCGTACCCGCGAATGAAGCCCTCCCGTTTCAACACCTCCAGCACATTCTGCCTCAACTTGGAGGAGGGCGTGAGGACGCTGGACTTCCGCGCCTGCTGTCCGTTGCGGATGCGGGTCAGCATATCACCCAAAGGATCGGAAAATGACATCGCGAATCGCCCCTTACCAGCTCGACTTGACCATGCCGGGAATCTGACCCTTGGATGCCAGATCTCGCAATATCACGCGGCCCAACCTAAACTTGCGATAAACGCCCCGGGAGCGCCCGGTCAACTCGCAACGGTTATGGACCCGCACCGCCGATCCATTTCGCGGCATCTCCGCCAACTTCAGCACCGCCTCGAAACGCTCTTCCGCCGACGCATCGCGATTCTTGATGACCGTCTTCAGGCGCTCGCGTTTGCCCCTGAACTGCTTCGTCATCCGGACCCGCTTCTTGTTTCGTTCGACGGCACTTGTCTTAGCCATGCGTCATCACTCCGAGCGCATCAATTCTGGAACGGCATGTCGAACGCGGCGAGAAGCGCCTTTGCCTCTTCGTCGCTGCGTGCGGTAGTGCAAATCGTTATGTCCATGCCGCGAACATTGGAGACCTTGTCGTAGTCGATCTCAGGAAACACGATCTGCTCCTTGAGGCCCATCGAGAAGTTTCCTCGACCGTCGAAACTTCTGCCCGGAACGCCGCGAAAATCCCTGACCCGCGGCAGAGCGATGGTAATCAGGCGATCAAGAAACTCGTACATCCGCTCCCGGCGCAGGGTAACCTTGCAACCGATAACCATCCCCGCGCGAAGCTTGTAGGTCGCGATGGACTTCTTCGCCCTGGTCACCACCGGCCTCTGGCCCGACAAGGCCGCCATCTCGGCCACGGCGGCTTCGACCTTTTTCGCATCCTGGGCCGCCTCGCCAACCCCCATGTTGAGGACGATCTTCTCCAATCGAGGCACGGCCATCACGTTCTCATAATGGAACTTTTCCACCAGTGCCGGTTTCACGACCGTATCGTAGTGCTTGCGCAAGCGGGCCATGGCCGTTCCCTCAGCTATCGATCACTTCGCCGGAACGCCGTGCGACTCGCACCTTGCGCCCGTCTTCCAGTACCTTGTACCCGATGCGGGTCGGTTTCCCGCTCTTCGGGTCGACGAGGGCCACGTTGGAGACATCAATCGGAGCCTCCTTGTCCAGGACACCCCCTTCGCTGGTCTGCGTCTGGCGCTGGTGACGCTTCACCATATTGACGCCCTGCACGATCAGCCGGTTTTCTTTGGGCATGGCGCGCAACACCTCGCCCCCCTTGCCCTTGTCGCGGCCGGTAATCACGATCACGCGGTCGCCCTTCTTGATCCTCAGCTTGGCCATCACAACACCTCGGGCGCCAGCGATATGATCTTCATGTACTTCTTGGCCCGAAGCTCACGCACCACGGGGCCAAAAATACGCGTACCGATCGGTTCGCCCTGTTTGTTGATCAGAACCGCCGCGTTGCGATCGAAGCGGATCGCCGTTCCATCCGGCCGGCGGATCTCCTTCGAGGTACGCACGATCACCGCCCGGTGAACGTCGCCCTTCTTGACGCGCCCACGGGGAATCGCCTCCTTGATCGAGACCACGATCACATCGCCGACAGAGGCGATGGTCCGCTTCGATCCGCCAAGGACCTTGATGCACATGACCCGTCGGGCACCGGAATTGTCGGCGACGTCCAGGTTGGTTTGCATCTGAATCATCTATCTATTCCCCACCCTCGCCAAGCCTCACTCCGCGAGCCCCTCGACAACCTCCCAGGATTTCCTCCTGGAAATCGGTCGGCACTCGCGGATGCGAACGACATCCCCGATTTTACACTTGTTCTGATCATCATGGGCGGCATACTTTTTCGACCGCTGGATGAACTTTTTGTACACCGGATGCATGACGCGACGTTCGACCCTGACCACGACGGTCTTGTCCATCTTGTCGCTCACCACCACCCCTTGCAGTATCCGCCTCGGCATTCACCAACGCTCCTACGACGCCCTGCGATTGCGTTCGCCAACAATGGTCCTGATCCGCGCGATCTCGCGCCGAACCACCCTCACACGGGCCGTGTTCTCCAACTGGCCACTGGCCTTCTGGAATCTCAGATTGAACTGTTCCTTCTTCAACTCAAGGAGCTGAGCGGCCAATTCGTCATTGCTCTTCAGTCGCAGATCCTGTGCGGCCGTCATGCTCAACCCTCCCCACCCAGGCGAGCTACGAACTTGGTCCGGATCGGCAGTTTGGCCGCGGCCAACTCAAAAGCCTTGCGCGCCGTCTCCTCGCTGACCCCGCCCACCTCGAACATGATCCGGCCCGGCTTCACCCGACAGGCCCAGAACTCCGGAGAGCCCTTCCCCGAGCCCATCCGAACCTCGGCCGGCTTTAACGACACCGGCACATCGGGAAAGATCCGTATCCACACCCGCCCTTGGCGCTTCATCTGCCGCGTGATGGCCCGACGCGCCGCCTCGATCTGGCGCGCCGTGACCCGGTCCGGGGTCATCGCCTTCAGGCCGTATTCTCCAAAGTTCAGCGAGCTGCCGCCCTTGGCATTCCCGTGAATGCGCCCCTTGTGCTGCTTGCGGAACTTGGTCCGCTTCGGACTTAGCATGACTGATGTTCCCTACCGTACCGTCAACGGCCAATCTGCTGCTGCTGTTCCGTGACCCGCTTGTCCTGGGCCATCGGATCATGAGCCAGGATCTCCCCCTTGAACACCCAGACCTTCACGCCGCAGGTGCCATAAGTCGTCTTCGCGGTGGCCACGCCGTAATCCACGTCGGCCCGCAGGGTATGCAACGGCACCCGACCCTCGCGGTACCACTCGGTCCGGGCGATTTCCGCGCCACCCAGCCGGCCGCCACAGTTGATCCGGATCCCCTGCGCCCCTAGCCGCATCGCCGACTGCACCGCGCGCTTCATCGCCCGCCGGAACGCCACCCGCCGCTCCAACTGTAGGGCGATGTTCTCGGCCACGAGCTGGGCATCCAGTTCCGGCTTGCGGATCTCGACGATATTGAGATGCACGTCACCGCCGGTCATCTTCTGCAACGCCTTGCGCAGCACTTCGATATCCTGGCCCTTTTTGCCGATGACCACACCCGGGCGCGCCGTGTGCAGCGTAATCCTGGCTTTCTTGGCCGGACGCTCGATCACAATCCGCGACACACCCGCCTGCGAAAGGCGCTTGCGCAGATAGTCACGCACCTTCAGATCCTTGTGCAGCAGGTCCGCATACCCGCCATCCGCGTACCAGCGGGAGTCCCAGGTCCGGTTGATGCCGACGCGAAGGCCGATGGGGTTGACTTTCTGACCCATTACTTCTTCTCCTCGCGCTCGCGCACCACGATGGTCAGATTGCTGAACGCCTTGGCCACCTGACCGGTCCGGCCGCGCCCCCTTGCATGCCAGCGCCGCATCACCAGCCCCTTGCCGACATAGGCCTCCGACACATAAAGCCGGTCCACGTCAAGGTGGTGGTTGTTTTCCGCATTGGCGATCGCCGACTGCAACGCCGTCCGCACCTGTACGCCAATCCGCCGGTGCTGGAAGGTAAGCTGCGCCAAAGCCTGCTCGGCGTCCAGCCCCCGGATCGCCGCCGCAACCACATTCAGCTTGCGCGGACTGCTGCGCAAACCGTGCGCCACGGCCTGCGCTTCCGTATCCGACAATCGGCGCGGTGTCGCTCGCTTGCCCATGGACCTATTTCCTCTTCGCCTTCTTGTCGGCGGCGTGCCCGTGATAGGTCCTGGTCGGCGAGAACTCGCCGAGCTTGTGACCGATCATGTTCTCCGTCACCAGTACCGGAATGAACTTCTGTCCGTTGTGAACCCCAAACGTCAAACCCACAAACTGCGGCAGAATGGTCGAGCGGCGCGACCACGTCTTGATCACCTCGTTGCGCCCGGACCCCCTGGCCTTTTCCGCTTTCTTCAGCAGATAACCATCGAGAAACGGTCCCTTCCACACCGAACGAGCCACGACCGCCCTCCTATTTGGCCTTGTGACGGCGGCGCATAATCATGCCGTCCGTCTTCTTGTTGTGCCGCGTGCGCTTGCCCTTGGTCGGCACGCCCCACGGCGTCACCGGATGGCGCCCACCGGATGTACGTCCCTCGCCACCACCATGCGGATGGTCCACCGGATTCATGGCGACCCCCCGGACCGTAGGACGAACCCCCATCCAACGCTTGCGGCCCGCCTTGCCAAGTTTCACGTTCTGATTGTCAGCGTTAGACACTGCGCCGACGGTTCCAAGGCACTCGCCCCGAACCAGCCGCAACTCGCCGGAACTCAGCCGCAGCTGTGCATACCCAGCGTCCTTGCCAATCAACTGGGCATAGCAGCCTGCCGAACGCGCGAGTTGCCCCCCCTTGCCCGGCTTCATCTCCACGTTATGGACGATGGTGCCCACCGGCATGTTCCGCAACGGCATGGCGTTGCCCGGCTTGATATCGACCCGTTCGCCGGAGACCACCACGTCGCCGGCCTTGAGGCGCTGCGGCGCGAGGATATAGCTCTGCTCCCCGTCCTCATAGCGGATCAGGGCGATGAAAGCGGTGCGATTGGGGTCATACTCCAGCCGCTCCACCCTCGCCGGGGCGTCGTACTTGCGGCGTTTGAAGTCGACCACCCGGTAGCGCTGCTTGTGCCCGCCGCCCTGGTGACGAACCGTCACCCGGCCATGATTGTTGCGACCACCGGAACGGCTCTGACCTTCCGTCAGCGCCTTCACCGGCGGCCCCTTGTGCAATTCGGACCGATCGACCAGGACAAGCTGGCGCAGGCTTGGCGTTGCCGGCTTGAAAGACTTGAGAGCCATCGTCACACACCCGTCGTAACGTCAATCGTGTGGCCTTCCGCCAGAGTCACGATGGCCTTCTTCACATCGCTGCGCTGACCGAGTCGGCCCCGGAACCGTTTGACCTTGCCTTTGGAAATCAGAGTATTGACCGCCTTCACCTTCACGCCGAACAGGACCTCGACCGCCGCCTTGATCTCAGGCTTGGTGGCATCCCCGGCGACGCGGAACGTCACCTGATTGTGGTCCGACCCCATCGTGGCCTTCTCGGTGATCACGGGGGCGCGCACGATATCATAGCGCCGCTCCGCGTCCAGAGTAACCGCCGCCTTCTTCATTTCAGACGCTCCTGAAGGTGCTGCACGGCGGCCTGGGTCAGCACCAGGATATCCCGTCGCAGAATGTCATACACGTTGGCCCCCTGTTGCGGAAGCACATCGACATTCGCGATGTTGCTCGCTGCCCGGGCGAACTTCTCATCCACCTGGGTCCCGCCCACGATCAACGCCGAAGTCCAGCCCAGCTTTTCGAAGCGAGCCACCAGATCCCTGGTTTTGCCGCTGGTACCAGCCACGTCATCCACCACCACCAACTTGCCATCCCTGGCCTTGGCGGAGAGAGCGGTTCGCAACGCCAAACGGCGGACCTTCTTGTTCAGATCGTGGGCGTGCGAACGCACCACCGGCCCGAAGATCACGGCACCGCCACGATACTGGGGCGAACGCAACGAGCCCTGCCGGGCGCGCCCGCCTCCCTTCTGCTTGAAGGGCTTCTTGGTCGTGCCGCTTATCTCGGAAATTCCCTTGGTCTTGTGCGTTCCGGCACGGCGCTTCGCAAGCTGCCAGTTGACCATCCGGTGCAGGATGTCCGAGCGCACCTCCACGCCGAACACCTCGTCGGCCAAGTCCAGCGACCCCACCGTCTCGTTGTCCAGGTTGATGACGTCGTGTCTCATCGCCCGTTATTCCCCCTGCTCGCCGCCAGAGTCGCCGGTAACCTGGCCCCCGTCCGCCACCGGCTCTGCCGGAGCGGCCGCCCCGGTCCTGAGACCCGCCGGCATGGGTACACCCTCCGGCAGTCTGCGCTTCACGGCATCCGAAACCAGCACCCAGCCCCCATCGGAACCGGGCACCGACCCCTTGATCAGAATCAGACCACGCGCCGCATCCGTGCCCACGACCTCCAGACACTGCGCCGTCACTCGCCTGGCCCCCATGTGGCCAGCCATCTTCTTTCCCTTGAAGGTGCGCCCAGGGTCCTGACGCTGTCCGGTGGAGCCGTGCGAGCGGTGCGACACCGATACGCCGTGCGACGCCTCCAGACCGCCAAAGTTGTGGCGCTTCATGACCCCCGCGAAGCCCTTGCCGATGGAGGTCCCCACCACGTCAACATACTGCCCCGCGACGAAGTGCTCCGCCACCAGTTCGGCACCGGGCTCCAGCAGGCAGTCCTCGCTGACACGGAACTCCACCACCTTTTTCTTCGGCTCAACCTTGCCCTTGGCGAAGTGGCCGCGCTCGGCCTTGGTGACGTTCTTCACCTTGGCAACCCCCGACCCCAACTGGACCGCGGTGTATCCGTCCGTTTCCTTCCGGCGGGCCGCCACCACCTGGCAGCCATCCACCTTGAGGACCGTCACCGGCACATGGGCCCCATCGTCCTTGAACAGACGGGTCATGCCGACTTTTTGCGCGATGAGACCGGAACGCATGGCTCGAAGTTCCCTAAAGCTTGATCTCGACGTCCACACCGGAGGCGAGGTCGAGCTTCATCAGCGCGTCCACCGTCTGCGGTGTAGGATCGACGATGTCCAAAAGCCGCTTGTGTGTACGGATCTCGAACTGTTCACGCGACTTCTTGTCGATATGCGGCGAGCGGTTCACGGTGAACTTCTCGATCCGTGTCGGCAGCGGTATCGGCCCGCGAACCTGAGCACCGGTCCGCTTCGCGGTATTCACGATCTCGCGCGTCGACTGATCCAGCACACGGTGATCGAACGCCTTGAGGCGGATGCGTATATTCTGGCTTTCCATCACTTCCGTCCGTTCGGCGCGGCCCAACCGCCGCGCCCCCTGATACCCTCGACGCCCCAGACCTCTCCGGTCAAGCCGCCGTTACTTCACGATCTTGGCGACGACGCCGGCCCCCACGGTACGGCCACCCTCGCGGATAGCGAACCGCAGACCCTCGTCCATGGCGATCGGCGCGATCAGCTCGACCTCCATGCTCACGTTGTCCCCGGGCATCACCATCTCCGTCCCTTCCGGCAGATGCACCATCCCCGTCACGTCCGTCGTCCGGAAATAGAACTGCGGCCGGTAGTTGGAGAAGAACGGCGTATGACGACCGCCCTCCTCCTTGGTCAGGATGTACGCTTCCGCCTTGAACCGGGTATGCGGCGTGATCGCACCGGGCTTCGTCAGAACCTGCCCGCGCTCGATGTCTTCCCGCTTGGTCC
>JBKACM010000181.1:0-4987 GCA_046269335.1 Alphaproteobacteria bacterium
TGGTAAAGCCTGCGCGGCGCTTGAGCGGCCGTCTGTGCATATTTTGACCCTGGGTCAAAATATCTGCACGGCGGTATTATGCCGCATTTGCTCGGTTGGTAAACTCGCCGTTGTCGTTCCTGGTCCGCTGGACCTGGAAACCGGGGAGCGGATCGTGAGGTGCGATGATTCAGCGTCTCGAGTTGCTCCCAACCCCTCTGTTGGGATTGGGTTATTTGTTTTTCTACCTGCTATTGGACAAGCTGAGCTGGATTCCACCAATTGTCATCTCTTCCGGCCTGCCCCTCGATATAAGCCCGTGGAGCCCGGCGACCGGACTGACGATCGTCATGGTTCTGGTGGCCGGGCGCAGGATCATGCTCTGGCTACCGGCAGCACCGTTTCTTGCCGACACCCTGATACGGAGTATGCCCCTTCCCCTGCCGATCGAGGTTCTATCCTCTGTTCTGTTCGGAGTCATCTATTCCGCGGCCGGGGAATGGCTCATCCGTTCGCAGCACCGCTTCAAGTTGCCCCTGGTGATGCCGCAGGACGTGATCGCGCTGGTCGCCATCAGCGCCGTGGCTGCCGGGGCCCTGGCATTGAGCTACATCGGACTTCTCTACTGGAACGGCTTCGTACCCGAGGCGATGCTGTCCAGAGCCCTGGTTCGACAGTGGGTGGGGGACCTTATCGGTATCATCGTCACCCTGCCGCTGGTGGCAAGTGGGCTGCCCTCCTTGCGTCGTCGCCGTCCTTCGACGGAAACCCTTCTCCAGGGGCTCGCCATTCTGGGAGCTCTGGGCGTGGTCTTCGGTTTCTCACAGGCGCACCAGTTCCAGCTATTCTACCTCCTGTTCCTCCCCCTCATCTGGATCGCCTTCCGGCAGGGTCTGCCCGGAACCACCTTTGGCCTCGCCTTCACCCAGATTGGCCTGATCGTGGCCAGTCGCTGGCAGCACGCGACCCCGATGAACATCACCTCGTTACAGGCCGTGATGTTGATCCTGGCTATCACCAGCCTGATTCTGGGAGCGATGGTCAGCGAACGGGAACGGACGGCGCGAGAACTCCATGCCAACCAGGAAGCCCTGGCACGGGTTTCCAGGCTCCGTACCATGGGGGAATTCGCCACCGCCGTCGCCCACGAGATCAATCAACCGCTGGCGGCTCTTTCCAACTACGCGCGATTTCTGAAAGACCTGTGCGAGGATCCGGTTCCCGATCGAAAGGTCGCCGGGGAAACGATCGTCAAGATCGCGACTCAGGTGGAACGAACGGCGGAGACCGTGCGCAAGTTGAGGGAATTTATCCGGTACGGACGCGGGGAGGCCATTCCGGTGCCGGTCTCCAGGCTGTTTGCCGATGTCCTCAAGATGCTGGGATCCGATGCCACGCGACACAATATCGTCGTGAGGGAGGAACTCGCCAGGGACCTTCCTCCGGTTCTGGGGGACATGCTCCAAATTGAGCAGGTCCTGACCAATCTTCTGCGAAACGCCATCGATGCGGTCCATCGGGAACGGTTGCACCGGAAATCGGCACCAGTCCCGGAAGGCCTGATTGAACTGACCGCCGTGCCGAGCAACGATCGGCGAAGAGTCGAGATATCGGTAACCGACAACGGTCCGGGATTCGACCCCGATGTGCTGCGGCACGGCGAGGTCCTGCCGTTTACCACTACGAAGCCTGATGGCATGGGTTTCGGCCTGGCCCTGTGCCGGTCCATTGTCGAGGCGCATGGGGGGCGTCTGTCGATTGAAAGTATGGTGACGGGAAGCCGAATATCCTTCACTCTACCGGCAGGAGGGCATACGGATGGATAGTGGTGCCGAAATTCACGTAGTGGAGGATGACGAGGCGGTTCTCGATTCTCTGGCCCTGTTGCTGCGGCGTCAGGGCTACACGGTTCATCCCCATGACTCGGCCGGCGGGTTCCTGGCGGCGTTCAACCCGGAACGGTTCGGCTGCATCATTTCCGACGTTCGCATGCCGGGAATGAGTGGGATCGAGTTGGTGGCGGAGCTGGGACGGCGTCGCGCGTTGCACCCGATCCTGCTCATCAGCGGCCACGGCGATATCGAGATGGCCGTCGGCATGATCAAGGCCGGCGTATTCGATTTCATTGAAAAGCCATTCACCGACAGCCGGCTGCTCACCAGTCTCCGCGCGGCCTTGGAGCAGGGGATTATCCACTGGGAAGAGAACCTGCAACTGGCCGCCCTGACGGCGCGGACGAGGGAGCTGTCCAGCCGGCAGCAGGAGGTGATGGATCTGGTGGTCCAGGGGCTGGCAAACAAGGAAATCGCGGCCAGGCTCGGCATCAGTCCGCGCACGGTGGAGATCTACCAGGCCTGGGTGATGGAAAAAATGGGGGCCCGTACCCTGGCCGAGCTGGTGCGCATGGCCATGCGGGTGGAACTCGCCCGGAAATGACGCGGGGGTCTCCTACCATTGGTATGATTTCGCGCGGGTGACACAAGAACAAATCTTAATAAATCGTAACCAGCTCACAAAATGACAAAATAGAGCAAAAGCATCTTGACGGCGACTCGGCGTTGAATCAGGATGCGCGCCATGCGAACCAACTGTATTCTGGAAGGCGACTGTATCGCCACGATGAACGGATTGCCCGAGAAATCGGTCTCTCTGATATTTGCCGATCCGCCCTACAATCTTCAGCTTGGCGGAGAGCTGTTTCGGCCCGACAATTCCCGGGTTGACGGCGTGGACGAAGACTGGGACCGGTTTACGGATTTTGCCACCTACGACCGTTTTACCCGCGCCTGGCTGGCGGCGGCGCGACGTCTTCTCAAGGATGACGGCGCATTGTGGGTTATTGGCAGCTACCACAATATCTTTCGCGTCGGCGCAGCGGTTCAGGACGAAGGTTTCTGGATTCTCAACGACATCGTCTGGCACAAGACCAATCCGATGCCGAACTTCCGTGGTACCCGTTTCACCAATGCCCACGAGACGATGCTGTGGTGCGCCAAGGGCCAGAACGCCAGGTACACGTTCAACTATGAGGCCATGAAGGCCATGAACGATGATACGCAGATGCGTTCCGACTGGTCTTTGCCGCTCTGTACCGGGGGCGAACGGCTGAAGGACGAGGGTGGACACAAGCTGCACCCGACCCAGAAGCCCGAGGCCCTGCTGTACCGGATCCTGCTGGCCACCACCAATCCGGGGGACGTGGTACTGGATCCGTTCTTCGGCACCGGCACCACCGGGGCGGTGGCCAAGCGCCTGGGCCGCCGGTACGTCGGCATCGAGCGCGACCGTCAGTACATCGCCGCTGCCATGGCACGGATCGCCGCCGCCCACGAGCCCGACGATCTTTCCACGATCGCTACCCCCAGCAAGCGATCAGAACCCCGGGTGCCGTTCGGCAGCGTGGTGGAGCGTGGCCTGTTGCGGCCGGGGGCGATCCTGTTCGATGCCAGCCGCCGGTTCACGGCGCGGGTTCGCGCCGACGGCACCATCATCTCGGCCGAACACCGGGGCTCCATCCACCAGGTAGGTGCCGCCGTACAGGGAGCCCCTGCCTGCAATGGCTGGACCTTCTGGCACTTCGAGGCCGGCGGTCACCCTGTCCCCATAGACCTACTGCGCCAAAAGGTCCGACAGGAAACGGTCCCCGGAGCCTGACCCCGGTTATCACGGGGAGCGCGAGGGGACGAGTCCCCTCGCATATATCTTTCCTTCCCTACGCATTCTCCTCGGCGCGTGCCCGGACAATGGTCTCGGCCTGGCGTCCGACCAGTTCCTGCAGGTGGGCGAACGCCCACTGGAACGTGCCCACCCCCATGGTGATGGAACGCAACTCGATCAGCAGTTCATGCATCTCCGCCTGCGGCAGAAAAGCCTGAATCACGTCCCAGTTTTCCCAGCCCGGCTTGCGGTCAAAACCCAGAATCTGGCCACGCCGGGAAGACAGTGCCCGCTGCGCCTTGGACGTATGATCACTTGGAACCGATACCTCGATGGAAACGATGGGCTCCAGCAGGACCGGATCGCACTTGGGCATGCCCTCGCGCATCGCCAGTTGTGCCGCCGTCTTGAAGGCCTGGTCGGAACTGTCGACGGCGTGGTACGAGCCGTCGGTCAGGGTCACCGAGAAATCCACCACCGGGAATCCCAGCGGTCCACGGACCATGTATTCCCGCACCCCATGCTCTACCGACGGGATATACTGTTTCGGAACAGATCCCCCAACAATAGTGTCTCCGAACACGAAACCAGTGCCACGCGGCTGGGGCGCGATATCGACATGGATGTCTCCGAACTGGCCATGGCCGCCGGACTGGCGCTTGTGACGGCCGTGCTGGGATACCGATTTGCGGATCGTTTCCTTGTAGGGCACCTGCGGCCGGTGCGCCTTGCATTCCACGTTGTACCTGGACCGGAGCCTCTCGACCGCAACTTGCAAATGAATATCACCCTGACCCCACAACAACAACTCGTGGGTATCAGGATTGAACTCGTATCGAAGAGAGGGATCCTCCTCTACCAGTTTGGCCAGGGCTCCGGTCAGCTTGACCTCGTCGCCTTTTTTCAGTGCCTCCAGCCCATAGGCGAACAGGGGCGGCAACGACTCCGGCCACCCTGCCACGGCTCCACCTCCACCTCCGATCTTCTCGCCGGTGCGGACCTTTTCCAGACGTCCCAGCGCCACCACCGAGCCAACCTCGGTCCGGCTGACCTTGTTCTGCTGCGTTCCCATCAGACGATAGACACCGCTGGCCCGATCCTCGTTGCAGGTCATGCCCTCGGTGAATTCGCCGCTCCACACCCGGACCAGCGACAGCTTGCCCAGATGAGCGGCGTAGACGGTCTTGAACACATGGCCCACCGGCTGTCCACCGCCGGTTTCCACCCCCAGTCTGGCCGCGGTCACCTCAGGCGTGGGGCCGTCGTGACGCAGGGCCTTCATTAGCCGCTGCACCCCTTCGTCCTTGACGGCCGAGCCAAAGAACACCGGCACGATCAGGTCGGCGGCAAG
>JBKACM010000182.1:0-4947 GCA_046269335.1 Alphaproteobacteria bacterium
GTCGAGATAATAGCCGCCGACGATCCGTTCCGCGTAGGCGCTGGTGGTGCCGGGAACGGTCTTCACCGCCGCTTCCACCTCGCGGGCGACGGCTTCCATCTTCTCCAGGTCGGAACCGAACACCTTGATGCCGATCGGCGTGCGGATGCCGGTCGAGAGCATGTCGATGCGCGCCCGGAGCGGCATGGTCCAGGCGTTGCTGATGCCGGGCATTCGTACCGCCACGTCCATCTCGGCGATCAGCTTGTCCACGGTCATGCTGGGGCGCCATTCGCTTTCCGGCTTCAGGTTGATCACGGTCTCGAACATCTCGGTTGGTGCCGGGTCGGTGGCGGTACCGGCGCGACCGGCTTTGCCGTAGACCGAGGCGACCTCGGGGAAGCTTTTGAAGATTTTGTTCTGGGTCTGGAGCAACTCGGCGGCCTTGGTAATCGACAGACCGGGCAGGGTCGAGGGCATGTAGAGGAGCGTTCCCTCGTTCAGGATCGGCATGAACTCCGAACCGATGCGGGCCATGGGGACGACGGAAGCGCCCAGAACCACCAGCGCCAGCAGTACGGTGGTTTTTCGGAAGCGCAGCACCACGGCGATGATCGGCCGGTAGATCCAGATCAGGAAGCGGTTGATGGGGTTTCTGTGCTCGGGGAGGATGTGGCCGCGCACGAACAGAATCATCAGCACCGGAACCAGCGTGATCGACAGAAATGCCGCTCCGGCCATGGCGAACGTCTTGGTGAAAGCCAGTGGCTTGAACAGCCGGCCTTCCTGGGCCTCCAGGGTGAACACCGGCAGAAACGACACCGTGACGATCAGAAGACCGAAGAACAACGCTGGCCCGACCTCGGTGGCGGCCTCTATCAGAACCTGGCGGCGCGGCTTGTCCTTCGCGGCCCGTTCCAGATGCTTGTGGGCGTTCTCGATCATGACGATGGCGGCATCGACCATGGCTCCGACCGCGATGGCGATGCCGCCGAGACTCATGATGTTGGAGGTCAGGCCCAGGAACTTCATGACGATCACGGCGACCAGCACCCCCAGGGGCAGGGTGACGATGGCAACCAGTGCCGAACGGACGTGGAGGAGGAAGATCATACACACCGCGGCGACGATGAGGCTTTCCTCCAGAAGGGTGTGTTTCAGGGTTTCGACGGCCCGCAGGATCAGTTCGGAGCGGTCGTAGACGGCCTCGATCGAGACGCCCTTGGGCAGGCCGGAAGCAATCTCGGCGATTTTCTCCTTGACGCCCGTAATGACGTCGAGGGCATTTTCGCCGAAACGCTGAAGAACGATGCCGCTGACCACCTCTCCCTCGCCGTTCAACTCGGTAAGGCCACGTCGTTCGTCGGGACCCAGTTCCACCCGCGCCACGTCGCGCAGCAACACCGGCGTACCGCCCTTGCCCTTCAGGACGATCCCCTCCAGATCGGCGATCCCGCGCAGATAACCGCGGCCGCGTACCACGAATTCGGTTTCGGCCAGCTCCACCACTCGTCCACCGACGTCGATGTTGCTCATGCGGACCGCCAGGGAAACGGCGGACAGCGGAATGCCATAGGCCTGGAGTTTTTGCGGATCGACCACCACCTGATACTGCTGCACGAAACCGCCGACGCTGGCCACTTCCGCGACGCCCTGGACTTTCGCGAGCTGATAGCGAAGATACCAGTCCTGGAGCGTGCGCAACTCGGCCAGCGTCCGGTCCTTGGCCAGCACCACGTACTGATAGACCCAGCCCACGCCGGTGGCATCGGGGCCAAGCGACGGGCTCACGCCGGGAGGTAGGCGTTTGGCTCCGAAGTTCAGGTATTCGAGCACGCGGGAACGGGCCCAGTAGAGGTCGGTACCGTCCTCGAAGATGACGTAGACGAAGGAGGCCCCGAAGAACGAGAAGCCACGGACAACCTTTGACTTCGGTACCGAAAGCATCGACGTGGTCAGCGGATAGGTAATCTGGTCCTCGACCACCTGTGGTGCCTGGCCCGGGTATTCGGTGTAAACGATCACCTGCGCGTCGGACAGGTCCGGCAAGGCGTCGAGTGGTGTCTTGCTCACCGCCCACAGGCCGGCTCCGGTCAGGAACAGGGCTCCGAGCAGCACCAGGAACAGGTTGTCACCCGACCATCGGATCACCCTGGCGATCATGGCTCACTCCCCCGTTTTCTGGTGGGCGGGGTCGGAATGCCCCTGGGAGAAGCCGCCCAGAGCCGCCCGAAGGTTGCTCTCGGCGTCGATCAGGAAATTGGCGCTTACCACCACTTTCTCACCGCTGGTCACGCCGTTGAGAATCTGGGCATAGCCATCGGCGCGCCCCCCCACCTTTACCGCTCGCGGTTCGTAGCTGCCCTCGGCGCGTTCGATCAGCACCACCTGACGCTTGCCGCTGTCGATGATGGCGGACTCCGGGACGGCCAGGACCTGGCCTGCCGCGACGGGAGCCACGAACTCCACGGTGGCGTACAGGGCCGGCCGCAGCAGGCCTTCCCGGTTTGGCATCTCGACGCGCACCTGAGCCGTGCGGGTTTCCTCGTTGAGGGTCGGGTAGATGAAACCGACGGTGCCGGAAAAGGGACGATCCGGATAGGCGTTGACGGCAACGTTGACAGTCTGGCCGACCCGGATCAAACCCAGGTCCTGTTCGAACACGTTGGCGACCAGCCAGACGTTGGACAGATCGGCGATGCGGTACAGCATTTCCCCCTGCATGAAGCGCATGCCCCTGACGGCGGTCTTCTCCAGAACGACGCCATTGGCAGGTGAGGTCAGGGTCAGGGTCCGGGTCGCCTCGCCCCGCTCCCGCAGACGATCGAGTTCCGCTCCGGTGATGTCGAAGTTGCGCAGGCGCTGGAGCGCGCCCTCGGCCAGCGTGGCGGCGGCCTGGCGAGCCTCCGGGTCGGCATGTTCCAGGGATTGCAGGCTTTTCCAGGCGAGCAGGTACTCCTGCTGCGCCAGAACCAGTTCTGGACTGTAAACCTGCATCAGGGGCTGGCCTTTTCTGACCGTGGCCCCGGTGGTATCCACGTTCAGCGTCTCGATCCAGGCCTCGAACTTCGGTGCCACCACGGCCAGCTTGCGTTCATCCACGTGGATGGTTCCGACGGCGCGGATGGCGCGATTGAGCGCCCGAGGTGCCACGGCCTCGGTCTTGACGCCCAGCATCTGTACCCGGTCGGGGGCGATCCTCAGGGTCGGGACGCCGCTGGCCTGGGCCTGGCCCTGGGGCTGTGCCTGGGCCTGGACCTCGTCCTCGTAGACGGCGACGTAATCCATGCCCATCGGGTCTTTCTTGGGTGTCGGCGAGGTATCGGGCAGGCCCATGGGGTTGCGGTAATAGAGAATGCGCCGCTCCTTGGTCGGCGGGGTTGGAGCGGTCGAAGATTGCATCAACTCGTCGGCATAGACCGGCACGTAGTCCATGCCCATCGGGTCTTTCTTCGGCGATTGCATCGCAATCAACTAAACAAAGCAGTCCCGGGTTTTCAAAAAACTCCGGGCTGTTTTCTTTTTATAAATATTTGGAAATTTCTTTTGATATAAAGTCCTCAAAGTCTCTGAATTCCTCGGAAACCTTATCAAGGTTCTTGTAATTGTCGGAAAATAATTGTGAGTAGTACAACATATTCTTTTTTGTTTTTTGTGAAATTGGTTTTGATCAAACAGTCTCCCAAATTTCATCGTTGACCCAGTCCTTTTTGTCCATATCAATCCATTTGACATGATATTTTCTAACAAATTTTTTACTATCAATGACTATGGCGTCCCATTCCGATGTTGGTTTTCTATTTTTTGGAAAAGGTTTTTTATTGACCAAAACTTGTTTTATGACTCGACTTCCTTTTGATGTGTAATCAAAGGATATTGCCTCACTGTCACCGATTCCCACAGAAATAAAAAATGTGTCTTTTGGAGAAGGGTTGTAATCAATTTCTATGTACATAATTTTTCGGAAGTAATTTTTGGCTTGCAAATTTTTTACCCTTCCCTTTTATCCAATTGCGCTTTGGTGTCTTCTTCACGAAGCGCGTCTATTATCTCGTCCAAATTTCCGTCCATTATTTCCGCAATCGCGCTCCAGTTTTTTTTGATGCGATGGTCAGTAACGCGATCTTGTGGGAAGTTGTATGTTCTGATTTTTTCGCTTCGGTCGCCTGTTCCGATTTGTGAGAGCCGTGCCTTTCCTTGCTTTTTTTCTTGTTCCTCTTTTGCCTGTTTGAGAAGCCGAGCGCGCAGAACGCTCATCGCACGGTCTTTGTTTTTGTGTTGTGATTTTTCATCTTGGCAAGTTACGACCGTTCCAGTCGGAATGTGAGTGATGCGCACGGCGCTGTTTGTTGTGTTGACCGATTGCCCGCCGGGGCCGCTTGATGCGTATGTGTCAATGCGAAGATCTGTTGGAGAAATTGAAATGTCAACATCTTCCGCGCGCGGCAGGACTGCAACAGTTGCTGTGGAAGTGTGCACTCTTCCTGTTTTTTCAGTTGATGGAATTCGCTGAACGCGGTGCACGCCCGATTCATATTTCATTGTCTCAAAGATCGGCTCTCCTGTGTTGCCTGAAGCAATTTCCGCAATCACTTCTTTCAAGCCCCCGATTCCGGTCGGGTGAGACGAGAGCAGTGTCATTTTCCAACCCTTTCTTTCCGCAAATCTTGCATACATTCGGAAAAGATCGGCTGCAAAAAGCCCCGATTCATCGCCGCCGGCGCCTGCTCGAATCTCAACAATAGCATCTTTTTCATCGTCAGGATCGCGAGGAAGGATCTTGCGCATCAATTCGTTTTCCGCTTCTTGTTCATCGCGGGCGAGAGACGCATTTTCTTCCGCGGCAAGCGTTGCGATTTCAGGATCCGGATCTGAAAGCAATATGGCATTTGCGCGCCTGCGCTTGCGCGAGTCGATTATTTTTCCAGCAAGTGCGAGAGTGGCATCAATTTGCGCGCGCCTTTTCCC
>JBKACM010000183.1:0-4932 GCA_046269335.1 Alphaproteobacteria bacterium
ATGCTCTTGAGCTTCTTCAGCTCCGCCACCGCCTTCTCCCGCGCCTCCTTGGACAGGCGGGTCTTGGCGATACGTTCCTCGATCTCGGCGGCCTCGTCACGACCGTCCTCACCCTCGCCCAGCTCCTTCTGGATCGCCTTGAGCTGTTCGTTGAGGTAGTACTCGCGCTGGGTCTTCTCCATCTGCCGCTTCACGCGGCTGCGGATCTTCTTCTCCACCTGGAGGACGCCGATCTCGGATTCCATGTAGGCATAGACCCGTTCCAGGCGCTCGCTGACGGCCTCAAGTTCCAGCAGTTCCTGCTTGTCGGCGATCTTCAGGGCAAGATGAGAGGCCACCGTGTCCGCAAGCTTGCCCGCATCCTCGATCTGATTGACCGATACCAGAACCTCCGGCGGGATCTTCTTGTTGAGCTTGATGTACTGCTCGAACTGCGTCACCACCGAACGCGACAGGGCCTCCAGTTCGTGGGTGTCCCCAACGCGCTCCTCGATGGGATCGGCGCTGGCTTCGAAGAAGGCGTCGTTGTCGCCAAAGCCGGTGATCCGCGCCCGCTGCCCGCCCTCCACCAGGACTTTCACCGTTCCATCCGGCAGCTTCAGCAGTTGCAGCACGGTCGAAATCGTGCCGACACCATAGATGTCGCCCGGGTTCGGGTCATCCTGGGCGGCATTGCGCTGCGCGACCAGCAGAATCTGCTTGTCGTCCTTCATCACGTCCTCCAGGGCGCGCACCGACTTCTCGCGTCCTACGAACAGAGGAACGATCATGTGCGGAAACACCACGATGTCCCGCAACGGCAGCACTGGATACATATGGCCCGGAGCACTAGTCACTTGGCGACCTCACACTTTCGGGACTTGTCCGCCGAAACGACCTGCTCGGACGGCAACGCCCACAAGAAACGATCCACGGGGTATACGTGGGGCCCGCACCGGATCGGATCAAGGGACCCCGATCCGCGGGACACCCCGATCCCCCCGTTCAGGCGCTGGAGCCGACATCCCCCCGGCGGTCCGAATAAATGAACAGCGGCTTGATCCGGTTTTCCACCGACTCCCGATTTACCACGCACTCCTCCGCATCCTCAAGATCCGGAAGGTCGAACATGGTCTCCAGAAGAATTCCCTCCAGAATGGAACGCAGCCCCCGGGCCCCGGTCTTGCGGTCGATGGCCTTGTGCGCGATGGAGCGCAAGGCATCCTCCGAGAACGAGAGGCGCACCCGCTCCATCTCGAACAGGCGCTGATACTGCTTCACCAGCGCATTCTTCGGCGTGGTCAGAATCTCCACCAGGGCGTCCTCGTCCAGATCCTCCAGGGTGGCGATCACCGGCAGGCGCCCGACGAATTCCGGGATGAGACCATACTTCAGAAGGTCCTCGGGCTCGATCTCCCGCAGAATTTCCCCCGTCCGCCGATCCTCCGGGGCGCGGACGTCGGCACCGAAGCCGATGGAGGTCCCTCGCCCCCGCTGGGCGATGATCTTCTCCAGGCCCGAGAAGGCACCCCCGCAGATGAACAGGATGTTGGTGGTGTCTACTTGCAGGAACTCCTGCTGCGGATGCTTCCGCCCCCCCTGGGGCGGTACAGAGGCGATGGTCCCCTCCATGATCTTCAGCAGAGCCTGCTGCACGCCCTCCCCCGACACGTCGCGGGTAATGGAGGGATTGTCGGACTTGCGGCTGATCTTGTCGATCTCGTCGATGTAGACGATCCCGCGCTGGGCCTTGTCCACGTTGTAATCGGCGGACTGGAGCAGCTTCAGAATGATGTTCTCCACATCCTCGCCCACATAGCCGGCCTCGGTCAGCGTGGTGGCGTCGGCCATGGTGAACGGCACGTCGAGAATACGCGCCAGAGTCTGCGCCAACAGGGTCTTGCCGCACCCGGTAGGGCCGACCAGAAGAATGTTGGACTTGGCAATCTCGACGTCGTTGCCTTTGGTGCCGTGATTCAATCGCTTGTAATGATTGTGGACGGCAACGGAAAGCACCCTTTTCGCGTGACCCTGGCCGATGACGTAGTCGTCCAGCACCTTGCAGATATCCCGGGGTGTCGGCACGCCATCGTGCGTCCGCACCATGTGCGTCTTGTGCTCTTCCCGGATGATGTCCATGCAAAGCTCGACGCATTCATCGCAGATGAACACGGTGGGACCGGCGATGAGCTTGCGGACCTCGTGCTGACTCTTGCCGCAGAACGAGCAATAGAGCGTTCCCTTGGAGTCACCACCACTGGACTTCGTCATCGTGCCTCCATCCACCGAAGCGCACCCGGAACCGAGGCACCGGCAGGCTCTACTGACACCAAGCCCGATGCTAGCCGGTCCCAAGGGCGACAGACAACGGGAAAAAAGCACTTCATGTCCGGTCTCCCATCCGCCTGTCGCTTGTCTCCGGCTGGGATGAACATCACGTCTTGTCCCGCGGCTTCATCACCTCCGGCTCGCGCGGCCGGCTGGTCACGACCTCATCGATCAGGCCGAACGCTCTGGCCTCCTCCGGCGTCATGAACTTGTCCCGTTCCAGGGCGGATTCCACGACGTCCAGGGGCTGGCCGGTGTGATGTACATAGATGTTGTTCAGCCGGGACCGCAACGCCAGGATCTCCCGGGCCTGGATCTCGATATCCGAGGCCTGCCCCTGGGCACCGCCGGACGGCTGGTGGATCATGATCCGTGAATTGGGCAGGGAGAACCGTTTCCCCGGTGCCCCAGCCGCCAGCAGCAGCGAGCCCATGGAGGCAGCCTGACCGATGCATACGGTGGACACCGGACTGCGGATGTATTGCATCGTGTCGTAGATCGCGAGACCCGACGTCACCACGCCCCCCGGCGAGTTGATGTAAAAGGAAATGTCCTTGTTCGGGTTCTCCGATTCCAGAAACAGGAACTGGGCGCACAGCAGACTGGAAACCCCGTCGTGGACACCCCCGATGAGGAATATGATCCGCTCCTTCAGGAGGCGCGAAAAGATGTCATAGGACCGCTCGCCCCGATTGGTCTGCTCGACCACGATCGGAACCATCGTGTTCATGTATACGTCGATCGGATCGCGCTCGACCATTGATGCAGCCTCCTGTCAAAGCGGCCGTCTTTTCCGACGACCCCGATGGCTCACGACACGGGGGGGGCCTCGGTCGACGAGGTCCCCTCAGGCCCATCCTCCATCTCGCGGCCAAGCTCCTCGGGAGACACCATGACATCGGTTATCTGGGCTTTCCCGATGATGAAATCCACCACCTTGTCCTCGAAAACCACCGGCCGCAGGGTTTCCAGCGCCTCTCGCGACTCACGATAGTACCGGAACACCATCTGTTCCTGCCCCGGGAAGCGCCGGGCCTGTTCGACCACGGCCCGGTTCAGGTCCTCCTGGGTAACCAGGACATCGTTCTGGCGGCCAACCTCCGCAAGAAGCAGCCCAAGGCGAATTCGCCGCTCGGCCATCCTGAGATAGAAATCCCTAAGATCCTCCTCGCTCTTGTCGCGATCGGCCGCGTCCAGCTCGTTCTTTTCCTTCGCCGACTGGATCTCCTTCCACATCTCATCGAACTCCATCCGGAGCATGGTCTCGGGCACGGGGAAGGAACAGGTCTCGGACAGGCGGTCCAGAAGTTTACGCTTCAGCTTGACCCTGGAGAGTCCATCATAGGTCTCCCCAATCTGCTCGCCCATGAACTTCCGCAACGTCTCCAGATCGTCAAGACCCAAGCTTTTGGCCAGTTGATCGTCGACGACCGATGGCGCGGGCTCCAGCATCTCCTTCACGTCGACATCGAAGTGCGCCTCCTTGCCGGCCAGATCGGCGTGGTACTGGTCCGGAAACGTGATGGAAAAGGATACCCGGTCCCCCACATTGGCACCGACGAGACGGTCCTCGAACCCAGGAATGAAGGTATTCGAGCCCAACGTCAGCGAAAAATCATGCCCCTCGCCGCCTTCGATGGGCTTCTCCCCCACCTTGCCGAAGAAATCGATCACCAACGTGTCGCCGGCCCGGGTTGGACGGAGCTCTCCAACCGGCTGGGTGCGCTTCTCCCTTTCGGAGATGCGTTGCAGGGCCCTCTCCAGGATCTCCTCGGTGACCTCGACCCGTTCCCGCTCCAGGGCCATGCCCGAAAAGTCCGGAATCTCGATCTCCGGCATCACCTCCACCGTGACCGTGAACCGGAGGTCCCCGCCCTCCTCGAACTCGGAGATATCGACCTTCGGCTGTACCGCGGGGCGCAGACCCTTCTCACCAATCGCCTTGGTCGTCGACTCGTGCAGAAGGTTGTCCACGATCTCGGCCGTTACCCCCACCTTGTAGCGCTTGCGCAGGAGGTTCATCGGCACCTTGCCGACACGGAAGCCGGGCACTCTCGCCGTCCGCCCGATTTCCGCAAGACGCCTGGCGGTTCGCTCCGTGATTTCCTTCGCCGGCACGACGATCTTCATCTCATGCTTCAGGCCGTCGCTGTTCGCTTCAATCAATTCCATGGACTCACTGCCCGTTTCGATTGCCAAAACCATTGCACGCCACACCCTGGCATGACACCAGCCGATATCCGCACATCGCGAAGGGAGGTCGTGGTGCGGGCGAAGGGACTTGAACCCCCACGGCCTTTCGGCCACCAGAACCTAAATCTGGCGTGTCTACCAGTTCCACCACGCCCGCGCGAAATGCCCAACCACGCCAGCCAGCCCGATCGATACGGACACCGCACCGACCAGCAGGCACTCTTTCTATAGCACAGTCCCACATCACGAAACACTTTTCAGCCCCTCCGACTGGATCCCGTGCATGCGGGCGACGGAGAGGTCCGGAAAAGACGACAAGCGATCATGAAATTCAGTGGAGACCAGGAGGATACGTGATATCGGGAAGCCGACCTTGAAAATATCTGCACGCCGGTATGACGTATGTCCTGAGACAGGGGCGGGAAGGATTGC
>JBKACM010000184.1:0-4914 GCA_046269335.1 Alphaproteobacteria bacterium
ATTCTCTTCAGGTTCGGCATAGCCTGTGGATACCTTTGCCATCAGAGGCAACTGGCACTTTTTGCACAATCTCACCTTGCGGATTTCCGGACCATCTGGCCCGAGTCTGGGATGGACGGCGAAGGCCTTTTTGGGGTCGCCGCCATGGCTGGCCACCCAGCCCACGACGATTTCCCTCACCCGTTCGTCGCGGATATTGTCGAGTTCGGACTTGCTCAACGATTCCAGCTTCTTGCGGGTCACGAAGACCCGGTAGACGCCTGATTTCGTGGTCACATCCTCACCGGTATCGCCGTAGACCGTTTCCTTGTGCAACGGGCCGGAGACTTTTTTGCGGACCCGGTGCGATACCACGATGTCCGCCACGGCCGCTCCCGCGTCCTTGCGGATGGTTGGCCAGGGCGGGGCCAGTCGTGGCCGCTCGCTGCCGGAGCGGTCCCGGGTCTGGAGATAGGCCGACAGTTTCTGGGTATACCCCAGGTTGGCACAAGCGACGACCAGGGCGTCGATGGCGTGGTGCCGGTGATCGGCGCGGGTCTTCTCGCCATTGTCGGACAGGATGTTGTTCAATCCCCACTCCCGGCGCAGTTGTGCCGTTACCTTGCCACTTACGGCCTGCACGGTCACCGGTGCTTCCTGCCCCAGATCCGGCCACAACGTCTTCAGGTAGGCCATCGCCTGCCGGGCGGCATAGCCGGTATCGTTCAACTGACGTTCCACAAAATCTTCCGGCAGAGGCTCCTGCCGACAAAAACGCATGGCTTTTCCCTTGGACATCCTCTTTTCCGCGACGTGCCTCCATACCCGCCCCTTCATGGCCTCCCAGTCTTCGGTGTGGCCAAAGGCTTCATGCGGCAGTCGGTTGTTCTTGCGGGCGTTCCAATCCCGATGGCAAAGCGTCTTGTTCCGAAAGCCGTTGTCGAAGGAAAGGGAGAGCGGCCAGATATGTTCCACCTGAAACACGTTGTTGTGAAACAGATCATCGAACCCGATTGGAAGAGCCGAATAAAGGTCGAACTCGCCGCATTCCTTCCACAACAACCACTTCTCGATATCGCCGCGCGACGGCTCGGCAATCCCATTTGATTTCAGATCGGATTCGGCCGCCTTGCGTCGTTGTTCCTGTTTTCTGTTGTGTTTCGAAACCTCCTCGCGATCCAGTTTCGACATGCCGACATCGCGGGCCAACTCCACCCGGATACAATCCGGCTTGCCGTACAGATCGATCAGATTGTTGACCACCTTGCGCAGTTCATTCTGGGTTCGAACCACGGTCGGGTTGCGCAGGCCGGCAATGCGTCGCGCCTCTTCCCGTTTGACGGGTGACAGCAGGCGGTCGCGGACTTCCCCCGTCGGCTGTTCCCGGTTGGGAAAGGTTTCGTTGCGCCAGGATTCCCACTCCGGTGCCGCGAGCAGGCTTCCGAAGCGAATGCCGGCTTCCAGGTGTGGCAGGAACTTGCGCAACGCCTTGATGGAGAACGGTTCCCAGCCGCTGGGAAAGGTCAGTTTTTGTAGGGCGGCCGCCTGTTCGGAGGTGACGCCGAAATCCGTGATGAAGCTCTGCGCGGCCCTCTCCCTTTCGGCCAGCCGTTCCTTCGCGGAACGAATGACCACCCGCTGGGTCCCGATTTCCCCGTAGTCCGCCTTCCACAACCGGCTGTGGGCGGCTTCGCGAATTTCCTGCCTGAAGGGGTGGTTCGACCAGGAGGTACCGAAAATGGTCGAAAGTTTTGCTTCGACCAGATTGCCTTTCAGGCCTTTCTCCCCACCAAATTCAAGATTGAAGCGCAGGGTTTTTTCCGCACCGGCCTCGCCCCGGGCCTTGTACAGCGGCCTCAGCGCCTTTTGTACTCCTTTCCAGTCCATGGAGGCCTGGGTGCGCAAGCCTTTCAGGATCACCGCCCGCTCCTCGTCATCGAGCGGCCGCAGATTGCCCGTGCCCAGCGTCAGATTGTTGAGCTTCTCCAGCATCCGCCGTTCCTGCGACAGCCAGGAGCCTTGCGGGCACAACTCGGCACCCGGCTCAAACCGGCAGGTACCCAGAGTATTCTTGCGCCAGAACACAGGTTTCTGTGCAAAAACCGCGTCGGCAACCCTGGCCTTGAAGTCGGCTTCCCGCAATATCGGGTGGAATTCGGCCTGGCGACTCCACAGCGCCTCGAACTCCGCCTCGACGGTGGCGCGCGTGGCATGTTCGCCCCGCCTCCTACAGGTGTGAGGATTAAGGGCAGCCAGCCAGCGACCCAGAGTCACCCCCTCCGCCTTCAGGGCAGAAAGGGTCTCCTCCCGCCTTGTTTTGGCCTTTTTCTCGTCCGCGTCCTTCTCCTGGTCCTTCCGCTTCTTTTCATCCTCCTCGGGTTCCCCGACATCCCGTCCCTTGAAGTGTCGCCGCTTGGCCAGGTGGTAAAGCATGCGGCCAACCTCGTGTGGCTCAAGCCTTTCCTCAAGTCCTCGATCGCGCAGGACATAGGGATCGGCAGCCATGACCCGGGGCCATTCCGGCGAGGAAAACGAAGGAAGAAGGCCCGCTTCGCTCAACAGTTCGTTGAGATGTTTCCTGCGCAACCGGCGACGACGAATCTGGCGGCGTGCCATCCGTTTTTGCCGGCGCTCCTGGTTCGTGGGGGTTCCCTTCTCCTTATCGCGGGCTTCCGGGAATATGCGCGTACCGATATGGCAGATCCGGCCTTGATCACGGGTCGGGTCGTGGTCGATCAGGGAAAAACCAATCGACGTCGTACCAATGTCCAAGCCAAGCACTTTTGACATGTTTTTCTCCTTGCCTTCACCCGGCAAGGAGGATAGCCTCCTTCTCGTAGCAGAACCAGAGGTGGTCGCTTTTCGCAAGCAAAATGACCCTTTGGGCGGGCTCGGCAACCCAAGGTCAAAGACTTCTGCCGGTTAAATCGCCCTACAGTAATGCTGGGGGGCGTTTTCGCGTCCGCTTGGCGGTGTCTCATACCGCCCGGCAGATGAACAGACCCTTTGGGTCCGTTCATGCCGAGACGGTGACGCTCAGGTGCCGCGCGGGCTTGATACCACCACTGCAAGCCGCGCGGCGATGATTTCGGCGGCCTCGGCCAGAGTGTCCACCACGTGGTCGGGATTGGACTCGCCCTTTCGTTCCACTTCGGCCCCGTATCCGGTGCGGACCAGGACCGTCTCCGCTCCAACCGCCTGGCCAAGCTTCACGTCCGCGACCTTGTCACCGATCATGAAGCCCTGGGCGGGGTCGAAACCAAGCTCCGCCACCGCCCGCTCCACCAGGCCGGGTCTGGGTTTGCGACAGGAACAGTCCTCCCTGGGACCATGGGGACAGACGTACAGCCCATCCAGGCGCACCCCCTCGGCAGCCAGCATCCGGTGCAGCCGCTCGTGGATGGCGTCGAGTTGGTCCAGGGTGAAATATCCCCGGGCGATGCCGGACTGATTGGTCACCACCACCAGTCCCAATCCCAGGGCGGACATGCGCCTCAGCCCGGCTCCCGCACCCGGCAGCAGTTTCAGTTGGTCGGGACTGGACAGATAATGGGCGTCGAAATTGATGGTGCCATCGCGGTCCAGCAGGACGTAGCGCTTCTTCATGATGCAATTCTCCCCAGACGGGCCGCATAGAAGCCGTCCATGCCTCCAAGTGCTGGACTTGATGGCCATCCACATGCGGCAGCTCCTGGTGCGGGTTATGAAGTTGGAGAATAATCCCCCATACCCGTCTTGGGTGTTGGATGAGCGATATTGTCGATGGGGTGCTCCGTATCCGAAGCCTGTTGATGGCGGATACGAATGGAATGAAGAGCGACATGTGACAACCGGTAACGGTTGGGTTGCCGTAGATGCGTGATACAGGGCACACACAGGCACTGACGGAATACCTGAGGGTGAGGGTCATGGACCGGTTGTACGAGGGTAAGGGGGTGATCGCCCCATTTGCGTGGGAGAGTCATCGGACAAGGGTACATACACATAATGAGACAATCAATGGAAAACATTGATGATTTCAATAGAGGGGTTGGATTGATCCTGGGAAAGTTGTACCAAGATTTTCCTGTTCCAATCCTGATGCGGATGAGAGACTTGGAAGGGTTTGAGGATGTGAACCACGATCCAACCCGCCGGGTGCGCCGTATGCTGGTATACTCGGCTACCATGCATTTTCTGCAGAACGAAGGCTTTCTGCGCTTCACATCGACAATTGGAGCCAAAGAAGACGATGCATTTGCCGATATCACCTTGACCAGCAAGGGGCTTTCCGCTCTCAGCAAGACGCCAAACAGTCTTTCCCAACCCTATGGGAAAACGGTCGGTGATCTGCTTGTTGACATCAGCTCTGACCTGCTCAAGAAAGGATCTTGGGAAGGGCTTGTAACAATCGTCCGGTCGATGCTTGGCGCATGAGTGATGATCGCCACATCCAGGCCCTGACAGCCACCCTGGCACTTGACGAGCCGGCGTGGAATTTGTTAGTCTCCATGGAGAATGGTCACGCCGGGTGTCCGCCCGACGTGACCGCTGGTTAGCCTCTCAGTAGTTCAAGCAGTACTTGAAACACATCCAAGAGCCGTACCAGCAGCTCTAGGATGGCGTAGATGAACAGGAATGCTTGGTTCATTGCGCGTCTCCCTTCGTGCGGCCCATTGTTGGACAACCGCACTGCCGGCCACACGGTACAAGCAGTGCGGTCGCGGGTTGAGCTTCTGCGACAGTAGCAGGCCGGACGAAAAAAAAGGAAGCCCCCAGGCATCGCTGTCTGGGGGCTTTTTGCGTCAAGAGGGGCGCGATTTTTACGGTCGATGCCCATTCTGTATGTCAAATGAGTCGTAACTTTCTGTCAAGACAGCCGTCACTTTACAGTCCATTCTGTATGTCAAATGAGTCGTAACTTTCTGTCAAGACAGCCGTCACTTTACACTTACT
>JBKACM010000185.1:0-4912 GCA_046269335.1 Alphaproteobacteria bacterium
GCCCGGCGGATATGGAATGGGCCTCGGCAATCTGGCCGTTCTCGTCCTGAAGCAGATAGGTCAGATTGCCATGCAGCACCCCCGGTCGCCCGCCGGCCATGGAGGCCGCGTGCCGGCCGGTCTCAAGACCGAAACCGGCGGCCTCCACCCCGACCATCCGCACCCCGGCATCGTCCAGAAACGGGTGAAACAGCCCGATGGCGTTGGAGCCACCGCCGATGCTGGCCACCAGGGTGTCCGGCAACCGCCCAGCCTGGGCCAGAATCTGCTCCCGGGTCTCAATCCCGATCACCGACTGGAAATCCCGCACCATGGCCGGATAGGGATGTGGTCCGGCGGCGGTACCAATCAGGTAATAGGTGTTGTCCACGTTGGCCACCCAGTCGCGCAGGGCATCGTTCATGGCGTCCTTCAGCGTCGCCGCGCCAGCGGTAACCGGCTTGACCTCGGCCCCCAGCAGCTTCATGCGGAACACGTTGGGTGCCTGGCGCTCGATATCGGTGGCCCCCATGTAGATGACGCATTGCAGGCCGAACAGAGCGCAGACGGTGGCGGTGGCAACCCCATGCTGGCCGGCTCCGGTCTCGGCGATGATCCGGGTCTTGCCCATGCGTCGGGCCAGCAGGATCTGGCCGATGCAGTTGTTGATCTTGTGCGCGCCGGTATGGTTGAGATCCTCCCGCTTCAGATAGATCCTGGCCCCCCCCAGGGCTCCGGTCAGCCGCTCGGCGAAGTACAGGGGACTGGGACGCCCGACGTAGTGGGTCAGATAGCGGTCCATCTCCACCTGGAATCCGGGATCGGCCCGGGCGGCGCGATAGGCGCGCTCGACGTCGAGCACCAGCGGCATCAGCGTCTCGGCCACGTAGCGTCCGCCGTAACGGCCGAAATGCCCGCGATCATCGGGGCCGTTGCGATAGGAGTTGACGGCGCGCGGAGGGGTCTGGGTCATCCTTGGCGTCCCTGCCTGACCTTTGGTCCAGAGCGCCGTTTATAGAACACTCCGCCGACAACGCCCAGACGGAAGTGGTGACAAAACAGGGCAATCGGGTGAAAATAGAAGTAGGACGTTAAATCTGGGGTAAAACGGGAACAAATGGCGCATTGAGCGCCCGCGCGCCCGTGTGCGCGCAAGCCAAGGGCGCGTCCGCGCCCGCCCGGCGATTGAGGGGCATGAAACAAATCAGGGGTAATCGGGTTCACCCGATTACCCTGGGTGACAAAAGGAAAATGACCTGGGGAAATGGGACGACGGATACCAGGTTCCCCCGGCTTTCGTGGTTCTTTCTGGACCCTGGAAATGGTTCTGATATCCTGGCGCGCACGGCGGTTCCCTTCTTCGTTTCCGCGAAAGGCGTTCGTGTTTTGTTCAGGAATTTCGGTGTTCTGATTCTGGCGGTGGTGTGCTGGTTCCTGCTGATCGGCACCCCCCTCGCGGCCCCGGCCAAGGGCGGACCGCCCCCCGGCGGGGTCGGGGTCATCGGAGCCGACAACTTCCCCTTTGCCACCAAGCAGACCGAATGGACGGGAGTGCTGGAGCGAGCACAGCGCTACGTCAACGGCCGAAATTTCACCCCCCAGCGGTCTCAGGAAACCCTGGACGCCCTCGCCGCTCTGCGAACCGAGGCCCAGACGGCCAGGGAGCTTGCCAGCAAATCGGTAGATGCCTCTCAGTCGGTCATCGACGCCCTGGGACCGGTACCCGCCGAGGGAGCCCCCCCGGAGGCACCGGAGATCGTAGCCAGGCGCAAGCAGTTCGGGGAGGCCCTGGCCCTCCATCGCGCCCACATCGCCCAGGTGGATGTGGTTCTGGCCCAGGTCAAGGCCATGGAGACCCAGGTTTCCGATCTGCGCCGCCTGATGCTGGTAGACCGCCTGCAAACCTACCACTCGGTGGCTCTGTCGACCCAGGTGCTGGAAAGAGCCTGGGGGGACCTCTATTCGCTGACGGTCGCATTGGCCAGTACCCCAACGGACTGGTACGATTCCCTTTCGGAGGAGCAGAAGGGACAACTTCCCCCCTATCGCATCGCCTTCATGCTGATCGCCGGCGGCCTTGCTGGTTGGGGGTTGAGTCGGACCATTCTGCGGAGGTTCGGCCCCGATCCCCTGGTGACGGCCCCTTCCTATCGTCGCCGGGTCGGCTGCGCCATGGCCGAGACGGTGGCGCGCGGGCTGGTTCCCTCGGCCCTGGTCACGGCGTCGTACCTGTGGCTGGACCGCACCGATGCCCTCAGTGGCGGCATGTTCACGGACATGGTGACGGCGCTGCTGGGACTCGTGTTGTTCCTGGTACTGATGACGGCACTGTCCCGCGCGATCCTTTCCCCCGATCTGCCCGCCTGGCGTCTCACCTCCCTGGCCCCCGAACAGGCCCGCGCCGTCAGCCGCGGTATCCTGGCCGTGGCGCTGCTTTTCGCCCTGGACGTGTTTTTCTACCGCTCCATCAAGAGCGCCGGGCTGTCGCCCGAGCTGCACGCGATGTACCGGCTGCTGTTCAACGTCTCGGAGGGATTGGGTATCCTCCTGCTGACCTCCAGCCGACGCTGGAAGGAGGAAACATCGACCCCGGCGACAGCCGAAGAGCCACAACCACCCACCCGCACCCCCGGAGTACCGATCCGCCGTGTGGTGATCGCGGCAACCCTGTTGGCCATGCTCGCCACCCTGGCCGGCTATGCCGAGTTCGGCCGCTACCTGATTCACAACATGTTTCTCACCGCCGCCGTCGTCGGCGGCGTCATCCTGGCGCAAGGCCTGCTGCATGAGGTTCTGGACCTCGTCGCCAGTTCCTCCCAGCTTCACCACTGGTTCCAGATACAGACCGAAACCCTGAAGTCTCTGCGCTTCTGGGCAAGAGTCCTGTTGGACCCACTGTTGCTTGGGCTTGGCGTGCTGGTGATCGCACCCTCCTGGGGAATTCCCCGGGACGACCTGATGCGCTGGGCCGGAGTGGTGCTGACCGGTTTCCCGGTGGGGAACGTCACCATCTCCATCCTGGGCATTCTCTCGGCGGTCGGAACCTTTCTTGGCGCGGTGCTGGTGACGCGGGTAATCCAGCGTCGCCTGCTGGAAAAAGTCCTGCCGCAAACCAACCTTGACCGCAGCGTTCAACATTCCCTCTCCGCCGGACTCGGCTACCTTGGGGTGGTTGTCGCGGGCGCACTGGGAATCACGGTGCTGGGTGTGGACCTCACCAGCCTGGCCATGGTAGCCGGCGCGCTTTCGGTTGGCATTGGTTTTGGTCTGCAAAACATCGTCAACAACTTCGTCTCCGGCCTGATTTTGCTGGTGGAACGCCCGATCCGGGTCGGAGACTGGATCCACGTCGGCAGCCGGGAAGGCATCGTCAAGCGCATCAGCATTCGCGCCACCGAACTGGAAACCTGGGAACGGGCCTCGGTCATCATTCCCAACGCCGAACTCCTCTCCGGCAACCTGCTCAACTGGACCCTGAAGGACAAGGCGGGGCGTATCGATATCAAGGTCGGGGTGGCCTACGGTTCGAACCTGGAAGTGGTACGGGACATCCTCTCAGGCTGTGCCGCCCGTCACCCCCATATCCTGGTCAACCCGAGGCCCCTGGTGCTGTTCCAGGATTTTGGGGACAACAGCCTTCTGTTCGAGCTGCGCTGTTATACGGACGACGTGCTGTCACGCATGCGCTTCGCCAGCGAGCTTCGTTTCGATATCGAATTGCAGTTTCGCGAAGCCGGCATCGACATCCCCTTCCCGCAAAGAGTCGTGCGCGTCATGCCGCAATCCGCTCCGAACTGAAGGCCGCCCCCGTGATCACGCCAAACCTCTCCGCCCCCGTCCGCCTGCAACTTCGCCGGATTCCGGATCCGGATCGGTTTCAGGATTTTTCCTGCCTGCGCAAAAGCACCTACACCGTCATCGTCGACGTCGCGCCGCTGCCGGACGGCTCGCTGCTGGCCATGGCACCGGAACTTCCATCCTTCCGTGCCACCTTTCCTGATTTCGAGCAGCTCCAGGAGGACCTTCCCTACGAGATCGAACGGTTCCTCAACCCCGAAAGCGCCTCACCGGAAGCCCTTCCGGAGCCGGTACGTTACCGGATCACGGTGCTGCCCAGGTAGATCAGGGCGGCTTCTGGCCGGATCCACATGGCCGGAAACCGCTCTCTAGAAGCTCTCCAGGCTCACCCGCGCCCGTGTCGCGTTCTTAATCTGCTGGATGATCTTCTGGGCCTCCAGCAGTTCGTTGGTCAGCTCCTCGTCCCAGCCTTCCTTGCCGGCACGGGCAAGATCCATGGCAACGCCGACCTCGACGGCGGAGAACCGGGACAGGGACAGTCCTTTGGACGGATTGCGGTAGGCCTCCAGCAGAGTTCTGGCGGCCGCAGCCATCTCCCGCACCCGTCGCAGGTTGTCGCGATTGGTGGCGTTGCGACGCATTTCGTCGAGCTGTTCCATCTGCTCAGGGGTCAGATCCACCATGCGGCGACGGATTTCCCCTGCCAGATACAGCACCAAACGGACATCGTCCCGGTTCGGGAGCCTGCCTCCGGCATTCGCGTCCTCGATCTTTCTGACCTCCCGACGAACGGCCTGCAACAGGCCCTGGTCGGTGACGATTTCAGCCGGATCAAGACCCTTCGGCGGTTCGATAATCTCGCTCGGGAGCCTTCTGCGGGATTGATTCGCGCGGCCGCTTCCACGCATCTCCCCACCTCTTCGAAGCCTGCGACAAGTGGTAATGGCCACCCCAAGAAGCCGGAGGGATCCTAGCATGAAAAGAACGTCACCGCCAGAATCTTGGTGAATTGCGGGAGAATGATGATACGACCGTTCATACCGCCGTGCAGATATTTTGACCCGTGGGTCAAAATATGCACAGACGATACGCTCAAGCGCCGCGCGGGCTTCCCTGGCCGGGTGCCCACGTCCGT
>JBKACM010000186.1:0-4884 GCA_046269335.1 Alphaproteobacteria bacterium
TGGAGTATTCGTTGGAGTTTCAGTTGGTGTATTCGTTGGCGTTTCAGTTGGGGTATTAGTTGGTGTCTGTGTATTAGCCTGACCGACATAGGCCCGGCCGCGCTGACGCCCCTCGATCTTCAACGCCGTGACCCCGGCCTTCATCAGGTCCGGCAGAATGGCCATGGTATTGAGGCTGGTGGGCTCCTCGAACAGGTAGCCGGGCTTGCCATTGGCCACGAAACGCCCCTTGCACAGCGTGGGGTAGCCGGCGGATTCATCGTGGGAGAAGACGTTGACGGTAATTTCCCCCAGACGGGAAACGAGGGCATCCCCGGTATCCTCGTAACGGACGTGGCTGGCCGGAGAACACACGCCGCAGGTATTGGGAGCCTGCCCGGTCACGTAGGAGGACAGGGAGCATCGCCCCTCGGCCATGACGCACAGCCCTCCGAAAGCGAAAATCTCCGTCTCGACCCCGGCGACCTCGTTCAGGGTCTGGATCTCCGCCACCGTCAGCACGCGCGGCAGCACCGCCCGCTGGATGCCGAACTCCCGCTTGTAGAAGGCCAGCGCCTCGGGGCTGGACGCCGAGGCCTGTACCGACAGATGACGGCGCAGGTTGGGATGACGGCGGGTGGCGTACTCCAGGAGACCGACATCGGCCAGGATCACCGCATCGGCCCCCAGGGCCGCCGAATCGTCGACGGCACGATGCCAGGGGCCAGGGTCTCCGGCGGTGGGAAAGGTGTTGATGGCCACGAAGACCTTGCGGCCGTGGCGGTGGGCATAGGCCACCCCTTCCTTCAGTTCCTCCCGGCTGAAGTTCAGGCCGGGAAAGTTGCGGGCATTGGTCGCGTCGCGAAAGCCGAGGTACACGGCATCGGCACCGGCATCCACCGCCGTCTTCAGCGCCGCGGGAGTCCCCGCCGGACAGACCAGTTCAAGCTTGCGGATCATTGTGACTCACCGTTGTTTTACCGCCCCTGGTATCACCGGCACCGCCCCGACCACGGGCCCGTTGCGACTGGAGGGCGGAAAGCCGCTCCTCCACGGCGCGCAGTCGGGCCGCCAGAGCCTCGTTCCGGCGCAGGCCGGGGGCAATGGCGGCAGTACGCAGAGTCTCCATGTCCTGACCCACCCTGCGACCGAGCCCGGACAGGAACGTCGCCAAAACCCCCACCGGCCGTCGCAACGGCCCAAGGAACGAACCCAGATCGGCCATCAGGTCCACTCCGGCCCCGTCCACGGCATTGCGCAGGGCGACCACGGCCTCGGTATCGCCGGAAATGCTGAGCTCCCGGGAAAAGAACATCGCATCGCCGTCGATGCGGCCCTCCATCAGCTCGATGAGAACCAGCAGCGGCCCCCGGATGGTGGCGGACGCCTCGAACCCCTCCCCGTCGCGGCTCGCCACCAGGCCTGGCTTGCCGGGGCCAGTGGTCAGCCGGAACACGAACGGCAGGTCGACGGGCTCGATCAGGAAGGTCGGACTGTCAAGCTGTTCCTGCAAGGCATCGAACATGCGCGGATGCCGCCGAAGCAAGGCTGCCAGCACCACGGCCAGAACCGGCTGCAACGGCAGGAGCGGCAGAGGCCTCGCCAGCATTCCAGCCAGCAGGACCGGCGAGAACGGCGGTATGATGGAACCTCCCGATTTCATGCCCTGCGTGACCTCCCTGGGTGGGGAATCCTCTATACGGACGAGAAGTGGGTATGGCTTAGGGCATCCGACTTCGTCAATGGGTTTCCAACCTTATCGATTGGTTATGGCATTCTCTGGCGGTTTCCATCATGGTGGAGTCGCAACCCGGGTTTCTCACCAGGAAGGACCGGTCTTCCATGCGTAACGTGATCTATTTCTGTGCCGGCACGGTTGCCGACTTTCCCATCGACGATGCCCGCTATCAGGATTTCATCGAGCGTCTCGACCCTTCGCGCGGCTATTCCGAGACCGAACTCACCCGTTCCCGCGGCGCGCTGGAGAGGTTCCTGCGCGCGGCCGAAGAGGATGCGGCGATCCTTGCCGGAGGGACCGAACTTTCCGCCGCCTGCCACGTCTGGCATTACTTCAACACCAATCCCGACGAAGGACACCGGATCGACGGCGACATAATGATCGTCGATCTCAACGGCCACGGGGAAACCATAGAGTACGTCGCAGCCGCCGATATTCAACTGGCACCAGAGGATTGACCTGTCCCCGGAATGAAGCGCACCTTCGACATCGTCGATACCACCTTTGCCCATGACGTCGGGACCACGGCGGGGAGGACGCCGAGGTACTGGCGGTGGAACCGGACCGGCGTCTGCCCCTTCGCCAGCGGGGCCCCAACCTTCTACGGCAATGACAGTGTTCTTCGGGCTCCGATCGGAGCCGACAATTGCTGCGCGCTGCTGATCGAATCGAAGGCCATCATGGGGAAGGTCTACCAGGCCTTCCCCAGCCTCATCGACCGGTTCCAGAGGGTCTTCACCCATGACCAGTCGTTGCTGGACGCTAATCCGGACAAGTGCCATTTCATTCCCGGTGGTGGCGTCTGGATCGGGGGCGACTACGGCCTGGGCGAAATCGGCATCCCTGAGAAGTCCGGGCTCGTTTCCCTGGTCAGCTCCACCAAGAACCTGTGCCCCTTGCACGAATTCCGCTTCCAGTTGGCACGAAGCCTGTCCGGCGATCCCAGGGTTGACGTGTTCATCGGCGGTGGCGGAAAGGGTACGCCGGGGTGGGTGCCCATCGCGGAAACCCTGAACCGCTACAGGTATTCCATCGTTATCGAGAACACCATCGACGACGGTTATTTTACCGAAAAGATCCTCAATTGTTTCGCCACGGGCGTGGTGCCGATCTATCACGGGGCCCGAAGGATCGGGGACTGGTTCGATGCGGGTGGAATTCTTCCTTTTACGACCCGGGCGGAGCTTCTGGAAATCCTCGAACGTCTCTCCCCCGAGGATTACCACGCAAGACAGGCCTCCATTGCCGAAAACCTGGCGCGCTGCCGCCAGTATGAATGCGTGGAGGACTACCTGGCCACGCGCTACCACACCCTGCTGGGGGGAGACTGGCGGGAGGCACCCGAGGCCCCTCCCCCTCCCACTCCCTTGCGCGAACGCCCCTGGACGGCTCGGGGCCGCTGCCGGATTCACGAACTCGGGTTGCGCCTTGGTTCGCACATCGACAGACTGCGACGGGTCTGGAGGAGATGATGTCTCGGCCTTTCCCCGATTGATCCTCAGGCCCCGATATGATCCATTGTCGGTGTTACCTTCGGGTGGAGTCGGAATGACGCTTCGGTTTCTTGTTTTCAGGGTATCGGACAAGAACTTCGCGTTGCCGCTCGATGCCGTGGGCGGAGTGTTGCCGCTGCCGGTTCTGGACCGTCCGCCCCACCTGCCCCAGGTGATCGGAGGCTTCTTTTCGTTGCGGGGCCGCACGACCTCCGTGTTGCGGCTGGACCGGCTGCTCGGCCTCCCCGGTCCCGAGGAACCGGACTTCTACGCGCCGCTGATCCTGCTCAGACCCGGCGTTCCGGAAACCGGAACCGGGCCGGTGGCCCTCCTGGCGGACAAGGTCCGAAGTGTGCGGGAAATCCCGGAAGCCTCCGTGCTTCCGCTTTCCGACGCAGCCATCTTCAACGGCTGCGTGGTGGCGACCCTGGGTGGTCTTGCCCCAACGGCGCACGTTCTGGCCCCGGACCGGCTGTTGCTGGAGCGGGAACAACGGTGCCTGGCCGAGCATCGGGCCCTGGCCGAGCGGCGGCTTGCCGATCTCACGGGATAGCCCGATGACGGAAATGCCGCCATCCATAGCCCAGGTCGTATCGGATGACGCCTTCGGCCCGTTGAAGAGCCACATCGTCCGCCTGACCGGTCTCGCCTACTACAACGACAAGGAGGACGCCCTGGCCGAGCGTCTGGCCCGCCGCATGGCCGTCAACGGCATTCCCGACTGTGCCGGCTACCTCCGCCTTCTGACCAGCGGCTCCGCGGCACTGTCGGAAGTCGACGCCCTCGTCTCGGAACTGACCGTCGGGGAAACTTTCTTTTTCCGCTACATCGAACAGTTCGAGGCGCTGAGGACCACCATCCTGCCGGAGTGCCTGGAGAGGAACCGGACAACACGGCGTCTGCGCCTGTGGTCCGCCGGCTGCGCCACCGGGGCTGAGCCCTACTCGGTCGCGGTCCTGGTAGAGGAGCTTCTGGGCCCGCAACTGCCGGAATGGAACGTCACCCTTCTTGCCACCGACATCAATCGCGACTTCCTGGCCCAGGCGAAAACCGGCCGTTATGGGAGCTGGGCCCTGCGCTCCATCACCGAGACGCAGAAATCAGGCCTTTTCGAGGAAACCAACGGCCTGTGGCACGTCAAAAGGAAGTATCGCGACATGGTGACGTTCGCCTATCACAATCTTGTCACACTCTGCGACGAGAAGGCGACTCCCATCGGCCACGAAGCCTTCGACGTGATCCTGTGCCGCAACGTCCTGATTTACTTCGATCGACCCAGCATTCGCTCCCTGCTGCCGCAGCTTTCCCGCTATCTGACAGACCGGGGTTGGCTGCTGGTCGGCCATTCCGAACCCAGCGAGGATTTTTCCCAGACATTCGACACCGTCTCCGCACCCGGAGCCACGCTCTACCGCAAGGCCCTCCCCGCACCGCCACCCCCCATCGTCGCGGAGTCGCCACCGATCGCTGCACGGCCCCCGACGCGCTCCCATTCTCCGCTTTCCAGGCCGATGCCCCCTCGGCCGATGCTCCGGCCGCCCCTTCCGAAGCTGAAGCCGAATCCGCTGTCAGAGGTCGTCGCCCTTGCCGATCAGGGCCACTGGGAAGAGGCACGGCGGGTCTGCGACCAACTCCTCGATGCCAATGCCATGAACCCGGTGGCGCACTACTACT
>JBKACM010000187.1:0-4877 GCA_046269335.1 Alphaproteobacteria bacterium
GTAAGTGTTGCGTAGGTGGCCATCGTCTTCTGTCTCCCCTGCGTGCGGCGCCATCAAGCTGCCACGACATTACATCCTTGCGGGCCGGCCCACCAAACGTCCACGCGGACGCACTGAGCCCCCAAATTTCCAGTTAGGGACCTTCTAACCTGAAAGGTAGAGGCTTCGCAAGAGGAGTAAGCAACAAGGTTAAGAAAAATAGCGTGAACTTTGAGTCACACGGTGGTGGGGAAGGGTTGGCAGCCTTAAATTTACGTGCAATATCAATTTGATAGTGATTTTCACCCTGCCTGGAGACGACCGGCAATGGTTAACATCTGTTACCCGAATATCACACCTGTTTCATCTGGGCTCAGGGTTCAGCCTGCGATCGGACCTTGAGTGCGGTTCCGACCAAGTTCCGGATACCCCGTAGGCCCGCGCGGCGCTGAGCGGCCAGAGGCAGAGTCAGGAGCGGTCTTGCGGAGCACGAGGGGGAGTCGCACCACCCCTGGAAGCGCCTGAGAAATCTCGAGGCATATGGCGTGTCCGGGTTCATGTATATGCCGTAGATATACTGTATATATAAGGTGTCGTGTCTACATGACGACATGATCCGCGTTTTCTGGACGGAGTCTCTCCCATGGAGAACGGCAAGGTTCCCCACACACTCCCGATCATGCCAGAACGGGAAATTCGGCGAATCTCGATCCGCAACCTCTCGTAAACCGAGGTAACCCGGCCGATGTGAGCACAATTTGGGACGGCATTGACTCTTTGCCACGAAGGAGGCAGAATGGAGGCCGGACGAGGAGGAGAATGGCGATGGAAATCGCTTCCAGAGTTGGCGCAGTCAGCGCGACGATAGCGACACCGGTGGTCGTCGAGAAGGTGGAGCGGGCTCCGGTTCCTCAGAATGAGCCGTCCTTGATGACGAACTACCTCAATTTCGCAGCCCCTGCGTACAAAGTGCAGCCGGAGGATGGGACGGTTTTCATGGTAATGCGTGATGCCGTTACCGGGAGGGTGCATGACACGGTCGTTCCCCCTGCGGTAGTTGCACAATACCAGCAGTCGTCCGAACGCATCGCACCGGCACCGGCGCAACCGCCGCAGTCTCGCGAGAGCGGGGCAGCGGGGGCTGGGGAAGCTGGACGGAGAGAAGCGGCGCAGGATGGGCCAAGAGCGGCCTCGGCGAACTCGGTTGCCCCCTTTGCGCCTGCACGGGATGGAGGGGGTGGCCGCGAAGGTACCACTTCGGCGGGGGCGAGGGTTGAGTCGTTCTCCGGTCAATCTGGACGGGTCAAGGTTTCTCTTCTGGCCTGAAAGAAGCGGCAGGTATGGAAGCAACCGGCCGGGTGTGGGGACACCCGGGGAGGGTTTGCGATTGAGCCGGCGGAGGCTGGGAGGTGGAGATCGCGCGGGAAGGTGTCCGGCGACTTGTTCTGGTGGATGGGTCAGGGTTCGTTTTTCGCGCTTTCCACGGGCTACCGCCCATGACCAGCCCCAGTGGGGTTCCGGTCAACGCCGTTTATGGCTTTACAGGAGTGTTGCTGAAGTTACTCGGCGAGAGTGACGCCGATCATGTCGGGGTCCTTTTCGACGCGGCTCGCCATACTTTCCGTACAGACCTGTTCCCGGACTACAAGGCCAATCGTCCCCCACCCCCAGCAGAGCTGATTCCACAGTTTCCGCTTATTCGCGAGGCCACCCGCGCCTGCAATGTTGCCTGCCTGGAAATGGAAGGATTCGAGGCAGACGATCTGATAGCCACCTATGCCAGGCTGGCGGTCGCGCAGGGAGCTCAGGTCACGATCATTTCCGGGGACAAGGATCTGATGCAGCTCGTAGCTGATCGCGTCGAGCTTTTCGACCCCCTGAAGGAGCGGAAGATCGGGCGGGAACAGGTCCTTGAGAAATTCGGCGTGGAGCCGGGACGGGTGGTGGATGTGCAGGCCCTGGCCGGTGACAGCGCCGACAATGTCCCCGGAGTCCCGGGAATCGGCATCAAGACTGCCGCAACCCTCATCAACGAATTCGGCGACCTGGATACTCTGCTGGCCCGAGCCGGGGAAATACCCCAGAACAAACGCCGCCTGAGCCTTCAGGAACACGCCGAGTCCGCCCGGCTTTCGCGTGAGCTTGTACGGTTGCGGGACGATGTTCCGGTAACGATGTCCCTGTCCGACATGGCTCGGCGGCCCATGGATCCCGACGTCCTGACCGGGTTTCTGCGCATCCACGGATTTCGGAGTCTTCTGGCCCGCGTGGAAGCAAAATTGGCCCCGACCAGGATAGCGAAGACCAAGCCAGCTTCGGAGCCTACGGCCACCCCTACCCCCGCCCATGAACTGGTACAAGACCTGGAACATCTGGAACGATGGGTAAGAGAGGCCACGGCGGCCGGTCTCGTCGCCGTCGATACCGAAACCGATTCGCTCGATCCCCGCAATGCCACGCTGGTTGGCGTGTCCCTGGCGGTATCTCCCGGGCGGGCCTGCTACATTCCCCTCAATCATCGGCCCGTTTCCGGACAGGGCTCTCCGATCCCCAGGCAGGACCTGTTTTCCGTCACCTCCGCTTCGGACCAGGAACCTCCCCTGCGGCAAGTTTCTCCGGCGGACGCACTCGCAAGACTTCGGCCCCTGCTGGAGGATCCTGGAGTCCTTAAGGTCGGACACAACATGAAATTCGATCATCACGTCTTTCATGCGGCCGGAATCCGGGTCTTCCCCCTGGATTGCACCCTGTTGCTGTCATACGTCCTGGACGGTGACAGCCATGGTCATGGCATGGACGAACTGGCGCGGCTGCATCTTGGGCTTGCCACTATCCCCTTCAGCGACGTTTGCGGCACCGGCAGGAACAGGATTACCTTCGATTACGTGCCTTTGGACCGGGCCTGCGAGTATGCCGCCGAAGACGCCGACGTGACCTTGCGCCTGTATCATTTTTTCCGGGAGAGGTTGCTGCGGGAACGTATGCAGACCGTCCATGAGACTCTGGAACGCCCCCTGCTGCCGGTCCTGGCGGCCATGGAACGGACCGGGATTCTGGTGGACGCCCTGGAGCTTCAGCGGCTGTCCACCGGTTTTGCCCAGCGGCTGGGATTGTTGGAGTCGGAAATTCACGCTCTGGCCGGTCGCAGCTTCAACGTCGCTTCGCCCAAACAGCTCGGTGAGATTCTGTTCGAAGAAATGAAGCTGCCCGGCGGCAGGCGCAGCGCCAAGACCGGGGCTTACTCCACTGACGCCGCGGTTCTGGAACAGGCGGCCGCTCATGGCAGCACGCTGGCCGCCCGTGTTCTGGACTGGCGGCAGATTGCCAAGTTGAAAAGCACCTATACCGATGCCCTGATCGCCCAGATCGATCGTCGCACCGGACGTGTGTATACCTCGTTTTCCCAGGCGGTCACCTCCACCGGGCGGTTGTCTTCCAACGATCCCAATCTTCAGAACATACCCATTCGCACCGAGGACGGACGCCGGATCCGGCGCGCCTTCATCGCTCCCCCCGGTCATGTCCTGCTGTCCGCCGACTACTCCCAGATCGAACTGCGGCTGGTTGCCCACGTGGCCGAAGTTTCCGCCCTCCAGGAAGCCTTTCACGACGGTGCCGACATTCATGCCATCACCGCGAGCCAGGTCTTCGGCGTACCCGTGGAAACCCTTGATCCGGGATTGCGTCGCCGGGCCAAGGCGATCAATTTCGGTATCCTCTACGGTATCTCACCGTTCGGTCTCGCGGCCCAGCTCGGTGTTCCGCAGAATGAGGCAAGGGCCTATATCGACGCCTATTTCGCCCGCTATCCGGAAATCCGCGCCTATATGGAGCGTACCTGGGAACAGGCCCGACGGCACGGTCACGTCGAAACTCCCTTCGGCCGCAAGTGTTACACCCCCGGCATTCTCGACAAGAACCAGAACATTCGCGGATTCGCCGAACGAGCCGCCATCAATGCTCCGATCCAGGGCGGAGCTGCGGACATCATCAAACGAGCCATGATCCGTCTCCCGGATCGGCTGACGCAGGAAGGACTCGCGGCGCGGATGCTGCTCCAGGTCCATGACGAACTGGTGTTGGAGGTCCCCACGGCCGAGGTCGACCGTACCGCGGCCGTGGTACGGGCCGTGATGGAGGGAGCGGCGAGCCTGTCGGTTCCCCTGCTGGTGGATATCGGAGTCGGAGCCAACTGGGCCGACGCGCATTGATACCGCCGTGCAGATATTTTGATTAGGGGATATGGAGGATAATACTGCCTGGGCTTGTAATACCTCTACTGCAGCCGTATTTGTGGCTGTAATGGCCTGCTGGACCTCTGTATTGGCTATTTCTAAAGCAGAGCCAACTATTACCTGCTCCTGATTCGTTGCTTCTGTAGCGTTTGCATAGTCTATTGGAGAAAACAGCATCCAAACTGTTAAAAACAATCCAACTACACCAATTTTTAATAATAGTTTATAGATTTCCTTTCTCTCCCGTTATGATTAACAGGATTATTATATCATTTTTATATTAAAAAAAAGACGTAGATGTTACTCTACGCCTTTTCTTTTTTAAATTACTTATTACTTAATCCAACTTACCTTTAGTTTAGGGAATTTTGCATTCCACTTTTTAGCAAGTGCGTTGAACTTAGCCTTTAGATCTGCAATAGCCTTATCTGCTACAACCTTATCTGCTGCACGAGCAGCCTTTTCTGTTGCAAGTGCTGCTTCTGCGGTTGCCTTTGCAGCATTTGCTGCAGCAAGTTGTGCATTAACAACTGCAAGTTCTGCATTCTTTGCAGCAAGTTCTGCTGTAAGATCACGAACTGTAATTGTCTTTACAACTACTCCGATTGGAGTGGCAAAACCAGAAACTGCAGCAGCAGTTGTTGCTGTTGCAATAAGAGTTAC
>JBKACM010000188.1:0-4861 GCA_046269335.1 Alphaproteobacteria bacterium
CCTTCACCATTCTGCCCAAGCCTATATCCCGGGAACACCTCTGGGAAACCGTGGCGGCGGCTCTGGGAATGGGGTCCTCGGGGGGGCGGGAGCGCGGAATGAGAACGAGGACCGGTACGGTTGGAATTCTGGATCCCTCGGAGACCGTCGAGAACAGCCTCTCGGCGGCCTCCTCCGGAAGACCGTCATCGAGCAGCACGACGTCGAATCGCTCCCCACCCCCCGGTTTCAATACCGTCTGAATCTGGAGGTTACTGTCGCCGATCACGACCTCGGCACCCGTGAAAACCAGATAGCGGCGAAGAATGTCGGCAAGGCCCAGGTCTTCGCAGACCAGGAGGACCCTCTTGCCGGTCATCTCGTTCCGGAACACCCGCCGCCGGTCCGGAACCACCGGAAACGTTACGCTGAACCAGAATACCGACCCCTCGCCGAGCCGGCTTTCGACACCGATCCGTCCCCCCATCAGCTTGACCAGGGAAGAGGAAATGGACAATCCGAGCCCGGTGCCTCCGAACCGCCGCGCCGTCGAGTTGTCGGCCTGGGTGAAGGGCTGGAACAGATTTTCCAGCGTCTCCCCGGAAATGCCGATCCCCGTGTCCCGGATGCGGAAAAGGACGGAGACGGCATCCTCGGTAATTCCCTCGGCGGTAACCTCGATGGCAACCTGGCCCCGTTCGGTGAACTTCACCGCATTGCCAGCCAGATTCATGAGAATCTGGCGCAGACGGGTGGGGTCGCCCTGAAGGTGGTTGGGCAGCTCCGGGTCCAGGAAGACCAGGAGGGCGATCCCCTTGTCCGACGCTCCCGGTTCCAGAACATCGGCCACGCTCTCCACCAGATCGGTCAGCGACAGGTCGGCCCCCTCCAGCGCCAGCCGGCCGGCTTCGATCTTCGAGAAATCAAGGATGTCGTTGATGACCCCGAGCAGCGCCGCCCCGGAGTCGCGAATGACCTTGACCATGCCCTGCTGTTCGAAATTCAGCCGGGTGTCGTGGAGCATGTCGGCCATGGCGATGACGCCGTTCATGGGCGTGCGGATCTCGTGACTCATGTTGGCCAGGAACTGGGACTTGGCCTCGGTGGCATGCAGTGCCTCGCTGCGGGCCCGTTCGGCCTCCAGCCGCTCCTTGTCCAGCCGCTCGGCCAGGTCAACCAGATCCTTCGCCTGCCGCTCGAAGGCCTGATTGGCGAGCCTCAGGTTCTGCATCTGCCGTTCCAGTTCCTGACTGACCGCCTGCTCGCCCGCCTCGATCCGGTTGCGATGAAGAATGACGGCCAGGGTATCGGCGACGATATCGACGAAGCGTTTCTCGTCTCCGCCGATGGAATGGTCGGGAGAAAGGTACAGGTTGAGCACCCCGAACAGTTCTCCGTTCCCCAGAATCGGAACGCAGTAATGCCCGTGGGGCTTCATGCCCGTATAGGTGACTTCGTGACGGTCGCAAATCTCGGTGACGTGGATCGCTTCCCCAGTTTCCGCCACCCTCCCGCACAGACATTTGCCGAAGGGAACCAGCGCACACTCGGCCAGCAGGTCCGGGGGCAATCCCTGGCGCGCCACCATTTCCAGAGCACTGCCATTGCGGATCATGATGCATCCCTTGGCCATGTGACTGAAACCATGGGTGGAGAGCACCAGTTGCAAGGCCTCCTGAAGGATCTCGTCCCGGGATCGCGCCCCCATGTGGGCCAGTTTCAGGATCGCGGCGATGATCGACTGGTCGATCATCTGCCGTTGCAGGCGGATCACCGAGGACTGCATCCGGGCTTCGCTCTGCCGCAGCCTGGCGGCAGCGAGTGTCTGCGAAAAGATCAGGCCTCCGACGAGAAGCGCCATGACGACGCCTCCCCCCAGGAACCATTCCCGACCATTCCAGTCCCCATGCCAGCCATGACGCGGTTTCATGGCAATCTGCCAGGTGCCTCCCGGCAAGCGGATCTCGCTGGTGATCGCATCGCCGTCAAAGGCGGAATCGTCCCCGAAAAAGGCGCTTTCCCGTTTTTCCGTCTCCCCTTTCGCCCGAATGCCAATGAGGAAGCGATCGGAAAGCGCGTCAAGCCCCCCCGCATCGAAAACGGGTTCCATGTTCACGACGACGACGGCAAACCCCCAGAATGTTCCCCGTTCCGAGGTGGGGGACGCCTCGTTGAAAACCGGCAGCCTGGCAATCAGAGCCATGCCCCCCTGGCGCAGGGCCACGGGTCCGCTCACCACCATCCGTCGCTCCCGGATCGCACGTTCGGCCTCCTCCTTGCGCTTCGGATCCTTGAGGAGGTCGTGTCCCAGGGCGGCCTCGTTGCCCTCAAGCGGCCTGACGAACGTCACCACGCCACCGGGAGCGAGTTGAAGGCTCCGGATACCCCGGACCTGCATCAGAAGTTCGGTAGTGAAGAGCTGGAATTCCTCCTGACTGAGATTCCCATGCTTGGCGAATCCGGCCAATCCGACGGCCAGATTCACCCGCTCGTTCACGGCGGCCTCCAGCCGGGCCCGGGTCTTCGACAGGACCTCAAGGATCGAGGCACTGTCGTCCGCCAGATGACTCCTCACCTGCGAGACGTCGAACCCCCATACGCCCAACAGGATGAGGACCATGCTGGACAACCCGAGAAGTGCCGGCAGAAACCGGTCCCGTGTGATTCGGAACATCCGCCCGTCGTCTACAGGGATTTGTGGGTACCATCGCAGAACGCGCCGTTCCGGCTCCGCCGGCAGCCGCAGAGGTAGACGGGTTCCGTCTTTTCCGCGGTGAAGGCGACCGGGGTGATCCCGGTACCCTGGTGGGCTCCATCGCAGAAAGGCTGTGTCGCCGACCGCCCGCAGGCGCACCAGTGATAGGTTTTTCCGGCTTCGACATTGACGACGTAGGGAGCCTTCTGGGTGATGATGGCATCGGTCATGACAGGTTGTCTCCATGTGGACTGACGGAACAGCCGGAAGCCGGTTGCCCCGGGGAAGGTTCGAGAGTATCTTTCGCTTGCAGCCGCGGCGGTCTCCGGCTCTGGACGACCGGCGGTAGATGCAGAACAAGATTTTGTAGCCGTTTTGTAGTCGCTTCGGGGAAAGGCCCCACCCCCATGAACTCTCCGTCCCTTTTACCGCATTTGAATGCGATCCTCAATACGACAAGCACGATCCTGTTGCTGGTCGGCTATGCGTTTATTCGCAGGAAACAACGAGCCGCACACCGAATGGTGATGATTTCGGCAATTTTCGTTTCTGCGATGTTTCTTGGCAGCTATCTTTACTACCATTTCACGATGCCGATCTTTCAGTTCTCCGGAACGGGCCAGATCCGGACCGTGTACTACGCCGTCATGATCAGTCATGTCGTTCTTGCCCTGGTGGCCGTGCCGATGGTGCTGATGACGGCGATGCGAGCCCTGAAGGGGGAGTTCGAACGCCACCGATCCATCGCCGTTTTCACCCTGCCGCTCTGGCTGTACGTGTCGGTGTCCGGGGTCGTGGTGTACTATATGCTTTTCCACCTCTACCCGACGCCGGCGGGAACATGACAACGCAACCCACGGGTGGTGCCTATCTTCCCGCCACCGCCCGGGCCTTGAGCCCCCTGTTGCGGGGGGAGTTGCGCGGCTGGGCCGCTCTGTCGATCGCGGCCCTGGCGGTCGCGGGGCTGCTGGCTCCTCTGCTGGCCCTGTCGCGGACTCCGAAAGTTCAGGCGTATCTGCCCTGGCAGGATCAGGAGTTCTTCTACCGTGCCCTGATTACCCATGTCGTGTTTTCGATCGTCGTCTGGTATCTTGGTGCCTTCGGAACCCTGGCCGTACTCGGCACGGCGCGTGCGGGTCGGAACGGGGGAATGCGGGCCGTCTTCCTGGGACCGGTGGGGCTGGGACTTGGCACCCTTGGCTGTGTCTTCCTGTTGCTGCCCGTGCTGTTCAGCTGGGGCCCCCCCTTTCTCAACAACTACGTTCCGGTCGTGGGGCATCCGATGTTCCACGTCGGACTGATGGCGTTGGCGGCCGGGGTTGCTCTGGTCGCGGTGCGTTTTCTGCTCAATCTTCCCGGGGGGAGAGTCGAACCGGTGGACTGGGGCATCGCGGCGACGGCGGTGGCGTATCTGGTGGCCCTGGTCTGTTTTGTTCTGGCGTGGTTCCTGATTCCGTCCGACACGGGGGAAGCGCTGTTCTACGAACGCCTGTTCTGGGGCGGCGGCCATGTCCTACAGTTCGTCAATACGGCGGTGATGCTGACCGGGTGGTATCTGCTCTGCGAGATTTCGCTGGGGGAGCCTCCCCTGCGTCCCGCGCTGTTTCTTGCCGTGATGGGTTCGCTGGCCGTCCTGGTCCTGCCGGCACCCGTCTTCTACTTCGTGTTCGACGTGCTGGGACGCGAGCATCGGGAGGCCTTCACCCAACTGCTATGGTATCACCTGACGCTGCCGCCGGCGGTGATGACCGTGGGGATAGCGGCGTTGCTGTTCCGGCATCGCGGTAGCCTGCCCTGGTCGTCGGAGGCCTTCCACGGCCTCATCCTGTCGGTGGGGCTGTTCACCCTGGGCGGGTTGTTCGGCTTCTTTCTGGGGGTGGCGGATACCCGCACCCCGTCCCATTACCATGCGGTGATCGCGGGGGTCAATCTGTCGACGATGGCCCTGTATCTGGCCCTGTTGCCGCCGTTGCTGGGCCGTTCGCCCGGCCGCGGCCGGTTGGTCCGCTGGCAGTTTTATCTCTACGGCTGTGGCCAGATCCTGTTTTCCGTGCCAAACGCATTACGCATGAGCAAGTTGGCTTCCCCCACCAGTAATAATTTACGGGAAGACAATTGCTGGTTATTAGGCAAAAACCCCAGCAAGCCGTTAAATTGACTACTTTTTTGTTGTTCTAAAAAAGTATG
>JBKACM010000189.1:0-4856 GCA_046269335.1 Alphaproteobacteria bacterium
TCGCGAAAAAATTCGGTCTTGTTGGTGGTGATGACATCGACCAGGCTGGTAATCTCCCGGGCCAGCCCGTCCTGTTCGAACAGGTAGTCGCAATACTGGCCGTAATCCGCGAAACCGAGAGCCCGCAGACGCCGGCGGAGACGCCCCTCCACCAGCAGCCGCTTGACCGGCGGGGTACGGATGCCGCAGTAGCCTTCGATCAACTCCGCCAGCCTCCGGAAATCACGATCCCCCAGACTGGGGAACCGGCGGCTGCCGTCGTCCGGAGCATCGTCGTCCGGAACGGGATCACGGGTCACCGAGGGAACCGAGTTCATCGCTGGTGAACACTCTGTTCAGGTTGAGGAGAATGACGAATCGGCCATCGCGGCGGCCGATGGCACGAATGGCCTCCGATCGCCAGCGGACTCCGATGTTGGGGGGAGGTTCGATGTCGCCGGCATCCAGGGCGGCAACCTCGTGGACACGGTCCACGAGCGCGCCAATGACCAGCGGCGTTCCCTCCACCTGTATCTCCAGGATGATGATCCGGGTCCGGTCGGTGGGAGCAACGGCGTCGAGGCCGAATTTGACCCGCAGGTCCAGAACCGGCACCGCCCGGCCACGCACGGAAATCAGACCGCGCATGAACGGCGGAGTATTGGGGACGCGGGTAAAGGGGCACAAGTCGAGAACCTCCCGCACCTGGACGACATCGACGGCGAATACCTCTTCGTCAACGCCGAAGGTCAGATACTGGATCTCTCCACCGGATTTGGCCGATACAGGTACGGTAGCTCCCTGACTCACCCCGTGCCCTCCTGGTTCTGGGAGGCCACTCCGTCTCCCTGTGCTCCGAGATAGGCGGCCTCGTCGGTCGCGAACACCCGGTCGATATCAAGGATGATGATAAACGTCCCTTCCTGTTTGCCAATGGCCTGAACGAACTCCGCTCGCCATTTCATGCCGATACGGGGGGCGTCCTCCATGGAGGCGGCAGCGACCTCGGTGACCCCGTAAACCCTGTCGGCCACGGCCCCGACCTGGATCGTCTCACCGTCCAGATGGATATCCATCACCACGATGCGGGTGTCGAGGGTGAACTCCACCACCTCCATGCCGAAGCGGCGGCGCAGATCCGCCACCGGCACCACCTTGCCCCGGACATTGATCAGTCCTCGGACGAACGACCGACTGTTGGGCACCTCGGTGACATGACTGAGTTCGAGCACCTCGTGCACGCGCGCGGTCTCGACGGCGAACACCTCGCCCTGGAGCCCCAGGGTGAGAATGTGGAGGGACCTGCGACCTCCGGATCCGCCGACCGTCGTATCAATAGCGCTTGAAGCTGGCATCTTCGACATCCGCGCCACCCTCGGCATTGTCCAGTTTCAGCGTAAATCCCTTCGGGGCCGGCGCATCGGCCGGCGGCGAGGACGGCTTCACCGCCGTACGTACCGCCGGGAACAGACCGCGATTCGGTCTTGGCCTCGCGACACGACCGGAATCGCTGACCCGGAAAAAGGCGATGGAAGATTGCAGTTGCTGGGACTGCGCCGCCAGTTCCTCCGACGTCGAAGCCAGCTCCTCGGCGGCGCTGGCGTTCTGCTGGGTCACCAGGTCCAGTTGTTGGATGGCGGAGCCGACCTGTTCGACACCGGTGTTCTGTTCGCGGGAAGCGGCACTGATTTCGGCCACCAGATCAGCGGTACGGCGGATGTCGGGCACCAGTCTTGCCAGCATCTGACCCGCCTCCTCCGAAGCCCGGAGCGTCTGGCTCGACAGGGCGGCAATCTCGGCGGCGGCGGTCTGGCTGCGTTCGGCCAGCTTGCGTACCTCCGAGGCCACCACCGCGAAGCCCCGGCCATGCTCGCCGGCCCGTGCCGCCTCAATGGCGGCATTCAGCGCCAGAAGATCGGTCTGGCGGGCGATTTCCTGCACGAAGTTGATCTTCTCGGCGATGGCGGCCACGGCAACGACCGCATTGCCCACCACCTCCCCACTCTTCACGGCATCGGCGGCCGACTGCTGTGCGATCCTTTCGGTCTCGCTGGCATTGTCCGCATTCTGCCGGATGATGGCGGACATCTCCTCCATGGAGGAAGAGGCCTCCTCGGTGGAGGAAGCCTGCTGGGTCGCTCCCTGGGAAAGGGTCTGAGCCCCGGAACTGAGTTGCTGGGCGCCCGGCGGATACGGCTTCCGCCGCCATGGTGGCCTCGCTGACCACGTCGCGCAGCTTGACCAGCATCTCCCGCAGGGCCGTACCCAGAACGTCACGATTCGACAGCGGTTTGTGATCCACGGTCAGATCCCCTGTCGCGACCCGGTCGGCAACCTGGGCGGTGGCGCGCAGGTTGGCGGCCATCCGATTGAGTTCCACAATCAGGTCATTGATTTCATCGTCACCGTCATAGGTGATTTCCTGATCCAGGTCCCCTCTGGCCACCGATCTTACCAGGCGGCTCGCCTGGCCCAGCCCCTTGCTGACAGCGATTCCCACCCAAAGGGCGACGAGGATGACGACGGCAAGGGAGGCCGCCATCAGTCCGATGGCCAGAGTGCGGCTGTCACTGTAGGCCCCCTCGGCACGGGCGTCCGCCTCCGCCATGTTTTTCTCGTTCATGTCGACGATTTCAACCAGGGCCGTCCGAAATTGCTTCAAAGGCTCTTGCAGCTTTCCCAAGGACAGATCGATGCCATGGTTGTTGGTGTTGAGAAGAAACAGCTCTCGCGCCTTCTGGTGGATGGCGAGGTAGGCCTCCCAGGCGGTGGCGAACCGTTGCAGGTCGGCTCGCCCGCCGGCATCGAGCCGGTCCTGCAACGCGACGATGCTGGCGTTGACGGCCAGGACGGACTCTTCCAGACGTTTCGTGTTCTCCTGCCGCAGCTTGTCATTGAGCAGAAGGCCATAGGTCCTCTCCTCCCGCTGCACGCGAATCAGATCCCGGTTCAGACCGACGAGAAGGGCTGCCGTTTCCGTATTGGTCGTCGGCAGGGTGGCCGTGGTCAGGGTCTTCAGGGCCGCTTCCGCCGTTTCCGCCGCCTCGCTCCCCCGTCCCAGAACAATGGTGACGGCGTGGGCATCCTCGTTTGCCAGAGCCAGGCGGAGCGCCTCGTCCTGAAGCGACTGGTAGTCTTTCAGGGGCTGATGGAGGGCGTCCAGCTTCCGCCGCGTCGGATCATCCGCTACGGTCCTGACCCTGGCCAGGTGCTGATTCAACTCGGCACGCAGTCCTTTCACCTGGGCCACGAAGGGCTGGAGCCTGGTGTCGTCCAGTTCCAGCAGCATGCTCTTCTCGATGTCCGCCAGGGAGGACAGGCTGTTCAACGCCAGCAGGCTGTGACGGGTTGCCTCCACCGGCCCCTCGAAAACGTTATCCAGTTCACGATTGAGCTTTCCCAGATTGGATATTCCCACGAACGAGGACACCCCGGCGAATACGAGAGCGATGCCGAACCCCAGCGCCATCTTGGCCTTGACTGTAAAGCGCATCAACGTCCTCCGAATAGACGAGCCAAGAGAAGGGGATTCACCTCCCCCACCGCGGCATCAATAGCGTCGAAAGCCCGCATCCTCGTCGTCGCCGCTACCGTCCGGAGCATCAAGCTTGAGCGTGAAACCCTTGGAGGGCGGCAGGTGCAGCGCCGCGGTGCCATGGCCCTGGGCATGATTGTGGGCGTGAGTCTGGGCATGGCCCGGACCGTGGGTGCCAGCCGCGTGCCCCTGGCCACCCGAGGCCGGGACCGGGTGGAAGGACGGCGGTCTGGGCCAGCTCGCCGCGCGTGAGGCGTCGATGGAGGCGCGGGAGGAGGGAGCCTCCGTATGTCTCGCTCTCCGCCCGGAACCGCTCTGTCCGTCGCCTCCCGTCCGGAAGAAGGAGATGGTGGCCTGCAACTGCTGGGACTGCGCCGCCAGTTCCTCCGACGTGGAAGACATCTCCTGGGCGGCACTGGCGTTCTGCTGGGTGACCTGGTCGAGTTGCTGGATGGCGGTGCTGATTTGCTCCGCTCCCACGTTCTGTTCGCGCGAGGCGGCACTGATTTCGGCCACCAGATCGGCGGTCCGCCGGATGTCGGGCACCAGCCTGGCCAGCATCTGGCCCGCCTTTTCGGAGGCGTGAAGCGTCTGGCTGGAAAGCTCGCTGATTTCCAGGGCGGCTCCCTGGCTGCGTTCGGCCAGCTTGCGTACCTCGGAGGCCACCACCGCGAAGCCCCGGCCGTGCTCGCCGGCCCGGGCCGCCTCGATGGCGGCATTCAGGGCCAGAAGGTCGGTCTGGCGGGCGATTTCCTGTACGATGTTGATCTTTTCGGCAATGGCGGTCATGGCCGTAACCGCATTGCCCACCGCTTCCCCGCTTTTTTCGGCGTCGGTGGCCGACTGACGGGCAATCTTTTCGGTTTCGGTGGCATTGTCCGCGTTCTGCCGGATATTGGCCGCCATCTCCTCCATGGAGGAGGAGGCCTGTTCCGTGGACGAGGCCTGCTCGGCGGCTCCCTGGGAGAGGGTCTCGGCTCCGGAACTGAGTTGTTGTGCCCCTACGGCGACGTTGTCGGAAGCCCCCCGGACCTCGTTCACCACGTCCAGCAGGCGTTCCACCATTTCGTTGAGATGGTGAATCAGGCCTCCGATTTCATCCTGTCCCTTGTAGTCGACCACATGTGCCAGATCGCCGTCGGACACCGCCTGGGCCAGTTCAATGGCCTTGTTGAGCCCGCGCGTGACCGCGATCGTTACCGAAGCGGTGACGCCAAGGCCGAGGCCAGCGCAGAGCACCAGCAACACGACCAGGAGCGTGCGGCTTTCCCGGTAGTTGCTGGCGGCTTGCTGCACGAAATCGGTCATGTACCGGTCGTTCATGTCGGCGATTTCGGTGAGG
>JBKACM010000190.1:0-4794 GCA_046269335.1 Alphaproteobacteria bacterium
CCTCAGGGGAAAATTGCGTTTTCAATTTTTCGATTTGTAGAACAGCCGCTCTCCGTGTAGACTTGAACATCGTCGGTCTCCTGTTTTGTCATGATGTGGCGCTTTAGATACGTTAATCATGCACCATCAGGAGGCCGATGTCACACCCTTTTGAAATCGAAAAGAAAACGGCTAACTAAGCGCCATTGGTCCAACAAGGTTTTTCTTGGGCAATGCCGGCTCATCTCTCTGGGCTTTCGTCAGGGTGGACCGCCCGGCTACGGTCTGCAACGAATGCTGGTCGATGAACACCGCGTCCCCCAACGCAAGCTGGAGCGCAATCAGCGGAAGAGTCTGCAATCCGAGCGGGTCATCCTTGTTCCCGGTCCGACCGAAGAGGTGAGCAACGTTGAACGGATGTACCGTCTTTTCGTCCAGGAGGGTCGCAACGAAACGGAAATCGCTGCGCAGCTCAACAGGGAGGGCGTCAAGACGGACCTGGGCAAACCCTGGTCTCGTGGAACCGTTCACCAGATTCTGACCAACGAAAAATACATCGGCAACAACCTATTCAACCGGACATCCTTCAAACTCAAGCAACGCCGGATGCGAAATCCCTCGGAGCTTTGGATACGGGCCGAAAGAGCATTCCAGGCCATCGTCGATCCGGAAATGTTCCGCGCCGCTCAAGCCATCATTTCGGAACGGGATAGGCGCTTCACCGACCAAGAGATGCTGGATCTCCTGGCAGGGCTGCTGCGGGAACGGGGCCTGCTGTCAGGTATGATCATCGACGAGGCGGAAACCCTGCCCTCCAGCGGGGCCTTTCGGCATCGGTTTGGCAGTCTGCTCCGAGCCTACCGGCTGGTAGGATACGATCCCGGCAGGGACTACCGCTACATCGAGATCAACCGCCAATTGCGACGGCTACATCCGGAAGCGGTGGCCCGAATGATCGCCGGAATCGAGGGCATCGGCGGTGTAGTGAAACACGATCCGGTCACCGACCTGCTCACCGTCAACCGGGAGTTTACCGTTTCCATGGTGATCTCCCGCCACCGCGAGACCCTGACCGGTGCGTCCCGCTGGTTCATCCTCTTCGACACCGGCCTGTGTCCGGACATCTCCGTCGTCGCCCGCATGGCACCCGGCAACGAGGCGATCCGGGATTACTACCTGCTGCCCGCCCTGCTCTTCGACCGGAAGCCGCTGCGTCTGGAGGATATCAATGGCGCATTTCTGGATGCCTTTCGCTTCGATGACCTCTTCTTCCTGTTCGTCCTGGCGCGCCGTGTGCGGTTGCGGGAGGCGGCATGAACGCCGCTCCCGCCGTCCAGATGGTCCCGGTGGAGCAGATCGAGATCCTGAACAGCCGGGAACGTAACCGGGCCGTATTTCAACGGGATATCCTGGAGAATATCGCGCACATCGGTCTGAAGAAACCGATTACGGTCAGCCGAAAAAGCGGGGATGAGGGCGGCAAAAGCTACAACCTCGTCTGCGGTCAGGGGCGCCTGGAAGCCTGCATCGCCCTGGGCGCGAAGGAGATCCCCGCCTTTGTGCTGGAGGCGTCCGAGGAAGAGTGCCTCGTCATGAGTCTGGTGGAAAACCTGCATCGGCGCCAGATTCAGCCCGTGGAGGTGATGCGGGAGATCGGCAAACTCAAGGATCGTGGATACAGCAATGCCGAAATCGCCCGGAAGATCGATCTGGATCCAACCTTTGTGGGGGGCGTGGCCCGGTTGCTGGAGCATGGGGAGGATGGGTTGGTTTCCTCTGTGGCTATGGGCAGAATTCCCATCGGCATCGCGGTGAAGATCGCCGCTGTCGGGGAGTCGGAGACGATGAACGCCCTCCAGCAGCTTTATGAAGCGGGAGAATGCAAGGATATCGATTTGGGCAAGGTCAAACGGATCCTGGAGCGACGAGTACGATGGGGCAAACCCATGTCCGGCACGGATAAAAAAAGCGGTCCTTCCCGTTCCTATACCCCGGAAGCCTTGACGAAGGTGTTTCAGGAGGAGGCCGAGCGTCTGAAGCTGACCGTCCGGCATGGCGAAACGATCCGGAATCTGTTGCTCATGATCACCTCTATGCTCGGCATCCTGACCCAAAGCGACCATTTCGTGACTTTGCTGCGGGCTGAGGGACTGGACTACATGCCGGGCATTCTGGTGGATTGGATGCGCGAGCACGGTGGATTCGAGCGTTGAGTCATGGTCGAACATGGTTTTCATCACGAAGGGGTGATGGTTCCGCTGGACCGCCTGGAATCCATGCGGCAACTGTCGAAATCGGTGAGGACATCCACAAAATACCGTCAGATGGCCACCTCCATTCGGGAAGTGGGCATCATCGAGCCGCCGGTCGTTTTCCCCAGTGACCGCAGGGAAGGATGCTACCTGCTGCTGGATGGCCATGTGCGAATCGACATCCTGCGTCAGATGGGACAAACGGTCGTTTTCTGTCTGATCGCCAAGGAAGACGAGGCATTTACCTACAATCGGCGAGTCAACCGGCTCGCCACGGTACAGGAGCATGTCATGGTCCGGCGCGCCCTGGATCGCGGCGTATCCGAGGAGAGGCTGTCTAGGGCTCTCGGCATCGACGTGCAAGCCATCCGAATGAGGAGCAAACTGTTGGACGGCATTCATCCTGATGCCGTGGAGCGGCTGAAGGATCTTCGCATAGGTCATGGAGTGTTTCATACCCTGCGTCGGATGAAGCCGCTGCGGCAGTTCGATGTCGTGGATCGCATGGTGGCAGCCAACAACTTCACAGTGACCTTCGTCAAGGCCCTGCTGGCCGCGACTCCATCGGAACTGCTGCAGGAGTCCCCCAGGAGCAAAATGGCGCGGCCCAAGACGTTCGATCACCTGGCGGCCATGGAAAAGGAGATGGCGAATCTGGAACAGCGTTCCCGTCTGGTGGAACGAACGTTGAGCCGCGATACCCTGACCCTCTCCATCACCAAACGTTATCTCGAAACGCTGTTGCACAACGAGCAGGTCCGGAGGCATATCTTGAAGCACCACCCTGATGTGCTGACGGAACTTGAACGGATCGTGAAGATGGATATGTTTGGTCTTGGTGGCGTTTGATCAACCTTGAACCATCCAATGATGTCAAACGGTTTTGAACGCCAGGATTCCCTTCCAGGTCGAGTCCTGCGTCGTGGACCCGGACACATGCGCTCGGGGACTTTCGGAGAAGCCGCCCTGCGAGGTGGATCAAGGGAAGGGACAGAAACGGCGGCGATCCCGCCCACGCCTGTCATGATGATGTGGCGCGTCGAATTCCCCGTCTGGGTTGAGTCCGACGCGCCCGTCTCATTTTACACCCAAAACACCCGATCCAACGCCCGCTTCTTCTTTCTGGAGACCCTGACCATCCCAAAATCGGACTAATAAATCGTTCACAGAGCTGATCGGTTTTCCATAACAGAGGAGTGTGTTTACTCATGGCTAAGATTGAAAAGACACTGCTCTCGATTCGCGCCGCCCAGTACGTGCGCACAGCCACGGTGGATTCAAACAGGTCCACGGGCAACAGCCAGGAGTCTGCCATTCGAGAGTTTGCCGCCTGGAGTGGTGTAGAGATTGTGCGCACCTATGCCGACGATGGCAAGAGCGGCCTTACTCTGGATGGCCGGGATGCCCTGCGGCAGATGTTTCAGGATGTTGAATCGGGAGATGCAAATTACGAGGTGGTTCTGCTGTGGGATGTCAGCCGTTGGGGCAGGGATCAGTCTATCATCCACCATTGCGAGCAATTTCTCGAACAGCACGGAATCCGCATCGAATACTGTGCCGAGCGGATTGAACACGACGACGAGCTGTTTGCCTCTGATGGCTCTATCGCCTCGGTAGTCATCAAGACCATCAAGCGTGTCATGGTCAGGGAGTACAGCCGAGAGCTGTCCAGGGACCCGGATACGCCTGTCACGGGAAGCGCCGGAGCATCGTATCGTGAGACAGCAGCGATGGGGAGGCAGAATATGGCGGCGGTCCCGCTTGAGCCTGCTTGATAGGTGGTGCGTTGAATTCCCCAAACCGGGTCGAGTCCGGCGCGTCATCCCATCATCGAAAACGACTACTACATCACCCTTGCGTCCAGAATCCGGCGCATCAAATCCAGAATACCGGCACCTCCACCGCCTCCTGTACCCGCACCGCGCGCCCATCTCTCACGGCGACCCGGTCCCCCACGTTCCCGGTTCCATCCAGCGACACCTCGACCACCCCCTGGGCCGTGGCCACCCGCGCCACACCAACGGTGACTTCATACTACACCTCCTGCAATGGCTGTTTGTGATATGGGTTTGATTCGTGATGATTCCGCCACCTTTTGGCGGCAGAATTGTTCAAGTTGTGCTGAAAAACAAATACATATGCGTCCATAATCGTTCAAGCCGGAAGGTGTCAATGAAAATGAGACACTGATGGCAAAAAAATTAGCGTAGCACCCATTACTGCTCTGGGTCATCCTTCTTCAGCGCCAACCGCAACCCGCCATCCCTGTGGACAGCTCGGCAAAAACCGCCGACCTGCCCACAGGGATACGGCGTGTTGCTCGTATGTGTTTTAGGCTGTTAAAACAATTTGTTATCGTTTTTTAAAGTCAAAACCAGCCTTTCTCTTCGGGCGTTTCTCATGCTTCCGATCAAGACCCCGCCATTTTCTCCGTCTGATCAGGCAAAATCGGAGGATTGATCCATACTGCAGTCGGCAACTTATCTAAGGCTGGCAGCTTACCCTTGAAACGGCTCGGGTGGCGTTCAGCCGCTATTGCCAAAGTGTGCTTCCGCTTTTCCAG